>NZ_JAAGPO010000173.1:0-234 GCF_017104825.1 Burkholderia sp. Ac-20345
TAAAAAAAAAAAAAAAAAAAAAAAAAATATATACACAAGTCTACAAGATAATAAAACATTATATTTCTCAATCTCTCTACAGACTAATGAACAGTCAGTGAATTGTCTACATATCTCTACGTTCACACTATATATTTGTGCTCAGACGCACCCTCCTCTCTAGATGACACATACCTCTCATTCATATACTATAATTACCCGCCCTCAGTCTGTAGTTAGACTCTAGCACCTTAT
>NZ_JAAGPO010000174.1:0-25049 GCF_017104825.1 Burkholderia sp. Ac-20345
TTATGGATCGTGTCTCTTGTTGTCTAATATACCGGCATCCACCCGTACGCACACGATAGATCACACTCTTTCCCTACCGGACGCTCTTCCGATCTGCCGGCGCTCGCGGCGGCCGCCGACACGATCGTCGTGCTCGACGCGGGCAGGGTGCGGGCGACCGGCACGCACGCGCAGCTGGTCGCGACCGATGCGTGGTACGCGACGTTCGCCCGCGCCGGGCAATTGCCCGACGGGCCGTCGCCCGCCGATGTGGATACGGACGCGGAGGCCCGGCCGGCCGAGTCCGAGCACTGACGTGAACAATGCGATCCGGCGTGCCCGGAATCGATAGGAAAAGCCCCTCGATCGAAAAATCGCCTGCCGGTTCTATTTGATAATGAGAATGATTATCAAATACGGGGGCGTGAATGCGGTACGAGGTGCTGGAACCTGGGAGATCAAGGACGAAGGGCGCGCGAGTCGCCCTTTTCGGGCGAGGGCGCTGGCGTCCGTCGCTGTATCTCGGCCTGCTGATCGCCGCACATCCGGCGGCGGCGTTTGCCGATACGGCGCCGGCGCCGGCGGCCGGCGCGGAAGTCCGGAAGGCGGAAACGACCGCCGTGAAGCCCGCTGCGGGCGAGCTGAAGGCGATTTCGGTGAATGCATCGCGCGGTGTGGCCGACGATCCGTCGGTGGCGACGGTCGGCAAGATGCCGCTGGCGTTGCGAGAGATTCCACAGTCGGTCAGCGTGACGACGCGCGAGCGGATCGACCAGCAGAACCTGTTCTCGCTCGACGAGGTGATGCAGCAGTCGGCCGGCGTGACCGTGCAGCCCTACGTGCTGCTCACCACTGCGTACTTCGTGCGCGGCTTCAAGGTCGATTCGTTCGAATTCGACGGCGTGCCGGTCGTGATCGGCGACATGGCGAGCGCGCCGCAGGACATCTCCGTGTACGAGCGCGTGGAAATCCTGCGCGGCGCGAACGGCCTGTTGCACGGCTCGGGCAATCCGGCCGCGACGGTCAACCTCGTGCGCAAGCGGCCGCAGTACCAGTTCTCCGCGAACGCGAGCGTGAGTGTCGGCAGCTGGGACCGCTATCGCGCGGAAGCCGACATCGGCGGCCCGCTCAATGCGGCCGGCACCGTGCGCAGCCGGCTCGTCGCCGCGTACGAGGATCGCCATTTCTTCTACGACCACGCGAAACAGGACACGCGCTCGATCTACGGGATCACGGAGGTCGACGTGACGCGCGATACGCTGCTTACGTTCGGCGCGCAGTATCAGACGACCCGATCGGTGCCCGACATGTCCGGCGTGCCGATGGCGCGCGACGGTTCGAGCCTCGGCCTGTCTCGCTCGACGTTCCTCGACACCGCGTGGGGCCATTTCGACTGGGATACGACACGTGCGTTCGCGTCGGTCGAGCAGAAGCTCGGTGCCGGCTGGAAGGCGAAGGTCAGCGGCGAGTACCAGAGCGTGCGCTCGGACCTGAAGTACGCGGGCTCGTTTGGCGCGATCGACCCGGTGACCGGCGCGGGTGGCGCGCTGACGGGCGGCGCGTACCAGTTCAGCAGCTACAGCCGTAGCCTCGATGCGAACGTGCAGGGCCCGGTGCATGCGTTCGGGCTCACGCACGACCTGCTGTTCGGCGTGACCTACGCGAACAGCAGCAGCGGGCAGATGTCGGCGCAGCTGCAGGGCAACGTGGTCGGCACGCCGGTGAACGTGTTCCGCTGGAACCCGAGCAGCGTGCCCGAGCCGGGCGTCGGCCCGTTCCAGCAATCGCAGCAGAACGACATTTCGCAGAAGGGCGTGTACGGGCTCGGCCGCATCAAGCTCGCGGAACCCGTCACGCTCGTGCTCGGCGGGCGGCTGAGCTGGTGGAACCAGGACAGCCTCGGCGCGCACTTCAACACCGGCCATCAGTTCACGCCTTACGGCGGGCTGATCTGGGATTTCGCACGCGACTGGTCGTGGTACGCGAGCTATGCGGAAGTGTTCCAGCCGCAAACCAAGTCGATGTGGGGCGGCGGCATCCTGACGCCGGTGAAGGGGCGTACCTACGAGACGGGCGTGAAGGGCGAACTGGCGGGCGGCAAGCTGAACGTGTCGCTCGCGGCGTTCCGCATCGATCTCGACAACAACCCGCAGGTCGATCTCGCGCATCCGTGCGCGGGGCCGAACTGCTACTACGTGAACGGCGGCAGCGTGCGCAGCCAGGGCTTCGAGTTCGAGGCGAACGGCCGCATCACGCCGTGGTGGAGCGTATGGGCGAGCTACACGTACGACACGATGAGCTACGCGGACAACCTCGCGAACGCGGGCTCGTCGTTCGCGCCGTTGCTGAACCCGCGCCACCTGTTCCGGCTGTGGACCAACTACGACCTGCCCTGGCAGGAGCGGCGCTGGAGCGTCGGCGGCGGCGTGCAGGTGCAGAGCAACTACTCGGCACAGGCGAACGGCGTCACGATGAGCCAGGGCGGTTACGCGCTCGCGAGCTTGCGGCTCGGTTACCGCTATGACAAGCACTGGAGCGCGGCGGTCAACGTCAACAACCTGTTTGACCGCAAGTACTACCTGAGCCTGAGCAACCCGGGCTGGAACAACCGTTACGGGGAACCGCGCAACGTGATGCTGACCGTGCGCGGGCAGTTCTGATGGCGGGCGGCTGGGGGACGCGGGCGGCGCTCGCGATCGGCGGTGTGCTGCCGGGCGCGGTCGCGCTCGCGGTTACGCTGGCACGTCATTACCCGGCCGACGGCCTGAACCGGCTCTACGCGGCCGTGCTGCTGTCGCTTGCCGCAGGCGTTGCCGCGCTGCTGTGGGTGCTCGTTGCGCCCGGGCGGCGTCAGGCCGCGTGGCGCGCGGGTGCGTGGTTCGCGGTGCTCGTGCCGTGCGCGATGTTCTGGGGAGGGCGCTGACATGGACGCTTCGTCGCGTTCGCGCTGGCGTGCGCTGCATCGCGGCGCCGGTGCGCTGTTCGGCGTGGTGCTGTTCGTCGTGCTGTTCAGCGGCACCTGGAGCCTCGCGACCGATTCGATGCAGGGCTGGTGGCGGCCATCGTCGGTCGCCGTCGCGCGGCCGTTGCTGCCGCTGAATGAACTTGTCGCAAGCGCGGCGGCGCTCGGTGTGCCGTTGCGCGATGCGCGCATCGTGCTGCCGCAACCGGACGATCCTGCGATCCGTTTCTGCGATGCGCGCCAGGCGTGCACGCTGGCGCTCGACCCGGCGACGGGCGAGCGGCTGGCAGACGGCGGACGCGCGGCGTTGCTCGTCACGCTGCACAAGACGCTGTTCGCGGGCTTTCCCGGGCGCATCTTCGTCAGCTTGTGGGGAATCGTGCTGCTCGTGCTCATCGTTGCGGGTCTTGTCGTACATCACCGGCGCTGGCCCGACGCGGCGCGTATCCGGCGCGGAAAAGGGTTGCGCGCCGCGCTGTTCGATCTGCACGCGTGGATCGGCCTGTGGGGCTCGCCGTGGCTCGTGCTGTTCGCGTTCACCGGTGCGTTGTCGGGGCTCGGCGCGCTCGGCACGGTGTCGCTCGCGGGCGTCGCGTATCCGGGGCAGCCGCAGCGCGCGTTCGCCGAACTGCTCGGCGGGCCGCCGCCAGCCGCTGCCGGCGGCGCGTGGCAACGTGTACCCGATCTCGATGCACTGCTGCATCGCGACGCGGCACGCATGCCGGATTTCCGGCGTGAAGCCGTCGTGCTGCATGGCTGGGGCGATGCGAACGCGCGCGTCGAGATTGCCGGTACGACCGCCGGCCTGCCGAGTACGGCGGTGTTCGAGCGTCACCTGTATCGCGCGACGGACGGGCAATGGCTCGCGGATGCCACGTCGCGCGGCCGAGGCTTCTGGTTGCGCGCGTTCATCGCGGTGCAGCCGCTGCATTTCGCGCAATACGGCTGGGTGGGTGCGATGGGCGGCGTGCTGCGCGTCGTGCATTTCCTGATGGGGCTCGCCGCATGTGCGCTGTGCGCGACGGGGCTGCATCTGTGGATCGAGCGCCGGCGGGCGCAGCACGATCGCGTCGCGAACATGCTGGCCGCCGTCGCCGTCGGCACATGCGGCGGGCTCGTGCTCGCGGGTGGCGTACTGCTGCTCGCAGGGCGTGCGTTGCCCGATGGCGTGCACGTGGACCATGTGCTCGCGATGCTGTTCTGGGCCGTGTGGGGCGGCACGGTCGCGCTCGCGGCCTGTGTGGCCGATCGCGCGGCCTGGCTACGCCGGCTGATGTGTGCGGCCGGCGCTGCGTACGGGCTGGCCGGCGTGACGCACTGCGCGATCGCGCTGCTCGGCACGGGCGAACCCGTGTACTGGCCGATCGACGCGGCACTCGTCGCATTCGGCGCATTGCTGCTGCGTGCCGCACGCCGTCCGCGCCGCGATGCGATGCGGCCCGCGCGCGTGCCGGCAGGTGTCGAACCTTTTTAATTTCATGCAACTGGAGACTTCGATGCGCGATCTGCTCGAACATCGCCGCCTGGTCATCACGATCACGCTGCTTTACCTGTCACAGGGAATCCCGATCGGCATTGCGATGGACGCGATGCCGACCCTGCTGCGCCACGACGGCGCGCCGCTTCACGCACTGGCGTTCCTGCCGCTCGTCGGTTTGCCGTGGGTCGTGAAATTCCTGTGGGCGCCCGTCGTCGACAACCGCTGGTCGCCGCGCATCGGCCGGCGGCGCAGCTGGATGCTGCCGATGCAGACGCTCGTCGTGCTGTGCCTCGGCAGCCTCGCGCAGATCGGGATGACGGTCGCGACGGCCGGCTGGGCGGTCGGCCTGCTGGCCGTCGCGTCGCTCGCGAGCGCGACGCAGGACATCGCGAACGACGGGATGGCCGCCGAGCACTTCAGCGGCGACACGCTCGCGAAGATCAACGCGATCCAGATCGCGGGCGTGATGATCGGCTTCTTCGGCGGCGGCGCCGGCACGTTGACGCTGATCGGCCTGTTCGGCCAGCGCGCCGCGTTTCTTGCGCTCGCTGCCGTGCCGCTCGCGAGCCTTGCATGCGTGCTGTGGGTGCTGCCGCGCGATGCGGATCGCGCACGTGTGCAAGCCGGACACAACGCGAGCCTCGTGCGCTTCGCGAAGCGGCCGCGTTCGTGGTCGCTGCTGTCGCTCGCGCTGCTGTCGGCGATGACGGCCGTATCGGGCTTCGGCCTGTCGAAGCTGTTTCTCAACGACGCGGGCTGGACGCTCGACGCGATCGGGAAGCTCGGGATGGCCGGCGGCATCGTGACGGTCGTGCTCGGTTGCGGCGGCGGCGCGTGGCTCGTCAGGCGGCTCGGGTTGTGGCGTGCGTTTACGGCCGGCGTGAGCTGTGCGGGCGCTGCGGCGCTGCTGTGGTTCGCGCAGGCGAGCGGGTGGGTGCCGGTGTCGCCGTCGTGGGCATGGCTGTGCACGGTACTCGGTTCACTGGCGACCGGGATCACGTCGGTGTCGATCATGACGGCCGGCATGCGCTTCGCGGGCGGCAGCGACCAGGCCGGCACCGACGTGACGGCCGTGCAGAGCACGCGCGATCTCGGCGAGCTGATCGCGTCATCGACGATCCTGTCGCTCACGGCGAAGGTCGGTTATACGGGCGGGTTCCTGGCCGGTGTGACGCTGGCGGTGTTGGCCGCGTTGATCGCGATGCGGTTGCGGCGGCGGGAGGCGGCGTATGCGGTGAAGGGGGATGATGTGCTGGCGTCGTGAATGACGTAGCGTGCGTGCGATTCCGGCTGTTCTGCCCAGTCCAGGCGACAGTCGGGAGCGCGCGCGAATTCGCAGCACGATGATGCCTGGTTGCAGCCTGAATATCGGAATCGGAAGCAGAGGTGCGCGATTGCGCGGGATGATCGTCGATCGTTGCCGGAATGCGTTTGTCGCATGTCGCGCAACGATGAGAGAAGAAATCCTGGTGCCGACGGCGAGACTCGAACTCGCACAGCTTTCGCCACTACCCCCTCAAGATAGCGTGTCTACCAATTTCACCACGTCGGCACTGCAAGGGGCGCAATTCTAGCGCGACGTTGCGCGTTTGTGAAGGGGGTGTGACACGATCGGTGATCGCACGCGGGCGATCCCGGTAGAATTCGGGCGATCGACCCGACGATCGTCGCAACCGCAACCCGCTTTCTCCGCGTGACACACACCCTCGAACAACTGCAGGCCGGGCAACTCGCCGGCGCACGGCAACTCAAGCTCGCATGCGGGTTGACGGAATTCCCGCGCGAGATCTTCGATCTTGCCGACACGCTCGAAGTGCTCGACCTGACCGGCAACGCGCTCTCGGCGCTGCCGGACGACCTGCCGCGGCTGCACCGCCTGCGTATCCTGTTCGCGTCCGGCAACCGCTTCACCGCCTTCCCCGACGTGCTCGGCGCATGCGGGCAGCTCGACATGATCGGCTTCAAGGCGAACCGGATTCAAACGGTACCGAGCGGATCGCTGCCGCACGCGCTGCGCTGGCTGATCCTCACCGATAACGCAATCGACGCATTGCCCGCCGACATCGGCGATTGCTCGCGGCTGCAGAAGCTGATGCTCGCCGGCAACCGGCTGCGCGCGCTGCCGGCGGAAATGGCCGCATGCCGCGCGCTCGAATTGGTGCGCCTGTCCGCGAACCGGCTGGACGACCTGCCCGACTGGCTGCTGCGCCTGCCGCGCCTTGCGTGGCTCGCCACCGCAGGTAACCCGTTCGGCGCTGCGCCGGAAGCCGCGGCGTCGGCGGGGCCCGAGGTCGCGGACGTCGACTGGGCGTCGCTGGCATGCGAGCAGAAGCTGGGCGAGGGCGCGTCGGGCGTCATTTACCGCGCGCAATGGCGTGCGGACGGGCATCCGCCGCGGGCGGTCGCGGTCAAGCTGTTCAAGGGCGCGGTGACGAGCGACGGCCTGCCCGATTGCGAAATGGCTGCGTGCCTGCATGCCGGCCGACATCCGGGCATGATCCCGGTGATCGGCAAGGTGAGCGGGCATCCAGATGGCACGCACGGCCTCGTGATGGAACTGGTCGATCCCGCGCTCACGAACCTCGCCGGGCCGCCGAGCTTCGCGACCTGCACGCGCGACGTGTATGCGGCCGACGCGAGCTTCGCGCCGGCAGAGGCGGGGCGGATCGCGCATGGCATCGCGTCGGTGGCGGGCCATCTGCACGCACACGGCATCATGCATGGTGACCTGTATGCGCACAACATCCTGCACGATGGTCAAGGTGGTGCGCTACTCGGGGATTTCGGCGCAGCGTCGCTCTATGACGTGAAGGACCGCACGCGTGCTACTGCGTTCGAACGGCTCGAGGTGCGGGCGTTCGGCCATCTGCTCGGCGAGTTGCTCGAGCGATGCGAACCGCACACCTGGGCCGGCAGGAACGGGCTCGATGCGCTTGCGATGGCCTGCCTGAACAAAGACGTCGATGTGCGGCCGTCGTTCGGCGAGATCGCGGCCGAGCTGGCCGCGCACACGCGCTGACGGGCGCGCGCCCGCTTACGCCTGCCGCGCAGTCAGCAGCTTGATCCCGAGCCCGACGAACAGCAGCCCGCTGGCGCGCTTGAGTGCACGCACGGCGCGGCTCATGCCGAAGCCGCGATGGAACCGGCGCACGCCGGCCGAATAGACGCTGTGAACGACCACGACGGTGCACGCGATCGTCGCGTACATCACGACGAATTGCAGCGCGAGCGGGCGGTCGTGCACGATGAACTGCGGCATGAACGCCGACAGGAAGATCATCGTCTTCGGATTGCTGCCCGATACGAACAGCGCTTCGCGGAACAGTTTCCTGCGGTCGGGCGCGGCGATTTCCGTCGCATCGGTCGAAGCAGCGGCCTTGCGGTCGCCACGCAGTTGCCGAAAACCGAGGAACATCAGGTACGCGGCGCCGACCACCTTCATCGCGACGAACAACGGCGGCATCGCGGCCAGCACCGCGCCGACGCCGAGCGCGACGAGCACCACGACCACGCCCTGCGCGACGAGGTTGCCCGCGATCGTCGCGGCTGTGCCGTGCGTGCCGTAGCGCACCGTGTTGCGGATGACGAGCAGCACGTTGGGCCCCGGCGACAGCGTCGTGGCGAGATAGGCTGCGGCAAACAGCATCCAGGTCTGAATGGACATGCGGCGCTCCGAGAGACGGTTCCGGCGGTCGGGATGAAGCGATGATGCCACGCCAATAATTGGCGCGGGCTTGCGCCGGAACCGTGCCGTCGCGGCGCGTCAGCTTGCGTCGCGCATGCAGTACGCCGGAATCGACGGCGGCGTATCGATCGCGGCGGGCCGCGTCATCCACGCGATCCACCCGGCCCATATCCCGCAGACGATCATCACGGCGACGTTCAGCGGCGTCCGGTAGCGGACGATCAGGTCGGCCAGCGGCAGGCGATGTTTCATGTGCGTCTCCTTCGATCGGGGGCGGGGGGTATTACTGGCCGGCGTAGGTCGGCGCCTTGGCGTCGCAGGTCACGGACACCGTCGAGCCGCCAGCGAAATGCAGCCGGAACGGCACCTTCGCGCCGGGTGCGACGGCCTGGCGCGGTTGCTCCAGCATCACGTGATAGCTCTTCGGCTTGAAGGTCACCGTACCGTGCGCGGGCACTTCGACGGCGTCGACGTGGACCATCTTCGCGGTGCTGCCGCTCGTTTGCGTTTCATGCAGCATCGCCATCCCGTACGCGGGCGAGTCGAGGCCCGTCAGCGTGACGGGGGCATCGCCGTCGTTCTTCAGCGTGAAGTAGCCGGACGACGGCACGGCCGCCGGCATCGCGCGGATCCAGCAGTTTTCTGCCTGCACGGCCGGCGCGGCGAACGTGGCGGGAGCTTGCAGCGCCAGCAGTGCGAACAGCAGGCCGGTTGGAATCGAGCGTTTCATGGTTGGTTCTCCTGATGGGTGGATGCAGCTGATGCAATGGGTAGCGGCGGCGACGCGGCCGGCGCGGAACGCCGGCGCGCATCGCGAACGTCATTTCAGCGTGAACGTGTAGTGGCCTTGCGTGCGATGGCCGTCGCTGGCCACCGCAATCCACGCGACCGTGTACGTGCCGGCGGTCAGGCTGGCCAGTGCGACGTGCATGCGCTTCCGGTTGCCGGCGTCGACGGACGATTTCCCGTCGACGACCGACTGCCCGTGGCTGTCGGTGACGGCGATCGAGCTGAATGCGGGCTCGAGCGCTTCGCTGAAACCGATCGTGACCGCATGCGGCGCGGTTGAAAGCGTGGCGTTGGCGGCCGGGTCCTGCGTCTTCGGGAGCGCGTGGGCCTGGGCGGCCTGAATGACGACGAAGCCGAGTGCGGCGAGTGCGCCGCGAATGACAGAGTTGGTCTTCATGGTTGGGTGTGCGAGTGGCGAACCGGATGGAGCAACACGAATTCGACGAACGGATGCACGCGCACCATCGGCACCGATGCCGGCGCGAACGTGTGCGGCCGGACGTTCGCCCGCAAGCGAATGTCGGCGCGAGAGCACGAACCGGAAGCAGCCAGCCGCACGCACGGCACGATGCCGCGCGCAACACGGTGACACATGATCGTCCTTCGAAACGTGACACGTCGCGCGCGCCGGCGGCGTGCGCGAACCACGCGATGCGCTACGGCATCACGGGCATTGACGACGAATCAGGACGAGAACGGTGGGGCGCGCGGCTGCGCGGCCGTGAGCGGCAGCGCACGGCGCAGGCTTTCGAAGCGGGTCGCTTCGCGATGCTGAATGACGTGCACGTTGGCCGCGAACGTCAGTTCGGGCGCGGGCATGGCGGGTGTGTGAGCAAGCAGGCTGCAATAGCCGCATGCCTGGAGGTGGGCCTGCAGGCTCTTTCGCGACGAATCGGCGGAGCGCTCGCCGGTGGCAGGCGCGGCCGTGCAGTAGCCGGCCAGCAGCGTATCGACACGCTGCTGCGTCGTCAGTGCCTGCGAGATCGTCGGTGCGAGTGCCGTCATCAGGATGGCGAGCATCCCGATCAGACTGCCGATCTTCCGGAGGCGACGACTCAGCATGCGATGCGCGGCGACGGTTGGACAACGATGGAGCGGATTATGCCACGCACGTCGATTCGCATGTCGGCACCAACGTGCGGCGTTGCGGCGCGCTACGCGTGCTTCGCCAGGTATTTCGTGATCAGCGTCATCTGCGCGGCCCAGCCGTGATCGTTCATCTCGCGTGCCTTCGCGCGGCGCGTTTCGATCAACTGATCGAAGCCCGTTTCGGTGACCGTGAGCAGCGTGCCGCCGGCCTGTGCGGCGAGCGCGAACGTGACGAGCGTCATCGGCTCCGAGGTGTAATCGAAATTCGGATCGATTGCGAACGGATGCCAGCGAAACGAGAACAGATCCTTCGGTTCGACGCGATCGACGACGATTTCGAACACAGTGCCCGCGTAGGGCTCTTGCGCCTTGGCGACGTCGTCGTCGACGCGTGTCGGCGTGATGCGGCCGAACAGCGGCTGGCCGGCTGCGAACGGCCCGTCGAACGTGACGCCGAACCACTGGCCGAATTCGCCGGAATTGCTGACGGCTTCCCACACGCGGTCGGGTGATGCGTTGAGCTGGGCCTGTTTTTCGATGCGGTCGGTTTGCTGGGTCATGACGTTCTCCACACAGGATCAACCTTTGCTGGACGGCACGCGCAAGCGCGCACCGCGTCTAGTCGAGCATGACCGCGTCGGGCACGTCGAGCACGAGGTCCGACGTCGCGACGGCCACGCACGGCAGCGTATAGCCGTCGGCCTTTTCCTCGCGGCTCAGCCCCGGCCATTCGATCGTGTAGCGTACGCTGCCGCTGACGATCCGGCAAAGGCAGCTTCGGCACGTGCCGTTGCGGCACGAACGCGGCAGCGACACGTGCGCGAACGCGGCGGCTTCGAGCAGCGTGAGCGACGCGGGCGCATCGAAGGTCGCGCCGAGCGGCTCGATGCGCACGAGGGGGAGGTGTTCCGGATCGGTCATGGCGGAGGCAGAGGCGGGCGGCGGTTCGGCGACAACGCGCCAAGCATACCCGAACGGGCTGGCGGCCGGCGCCGGCCGGCCGCTGGCGTCAATGCCGGCGCAGGTGCCGGTACACGGTATTGCGGGCGAGCCCGAGCTCGCGCGCGGCCGCCGACACGTTGCCGCCATGCCGCGCGAGCACGGCATCGATCACCGCGGCCTGATGGCTTTGCAGCGTCGTTCCTTCGCGCGTGCCGGCCAAAGCCGCTGGCGCAGCGGTGGCGGGCGCCGCCGGTGCGTCGTCGCAGTCGAGCCAGAAATCGTCGGGCAAATGGGCCAGCGTGATTTCGGCTTCGTCTTCGGCCAGCATGCCGGCCGTGCGCAGCACGTTGGTCATCTGGCGCAGGTTGCCGGGCCAGCGGTGGCGCGTGAATGCGTCGAGCACGTCGGCTGCGATGCTGCGCGGCATCGGTTCGCTGCGTGCGAGCCGCGCGAGAATCCGCTCGACGAGCGCCGGCAGGTCGGTGCGTGCGGCGAGCGCCGGCAGCGTGACCGCGAGCCCGTTGATCCGGTAGAACAGATCTTCGCGGAACGTGCCTTCCGCAATCATCGCACGCAGGTCGCGATGGGTCGCGCAGACCACGCGCACGTCGACCGGCACCGCGCGTGCGCCGCCGAGCGGCATCACCGCGCGCTCCTGCAGCACGCGCATCAGCCGGACCTGCTGCGCGAGCGGCATGTCGCCGATTTCGTCGAGAAACAGCGTGCCGCCGTCGGCCTGCACGATCTTGCCGGGGCTGCCGCGCTTGCGCGCGCCGGTGAACGCGCCGTCCTCGTAGCCGAACAGCTCGGCCTCGATCAGCGAATCGGGCAGCGCCGCGCAGTTGACCGCGACGAACGGGCCGTCCGCGCGCGGCGATGCCTGGTGCAGTGCGCGGGCGAGCCATTCCTTGCCGGTGCCGGTCTGGCCGAGGATCAGCAGCGGCAGGTCGCGCCCGCGGATCTTCGCGACGCGTTCGAGTACGGCGGCCATGCGTGCGTCGCCCGTGTCGAGCGTTGCGAACGTGATCGTGTCGGGGTCCGGTGCGCGCACCCGTACGGCGGGCACGGGCGGCGTGACGGCGATGGTGGTCTTGTGCGCTTCCGCGAATTCGCAGCGCGCCAGCACGCGTACGCCGGTCGACAGCGTCAGGCGGAACATTGCGCCGGGTGCGCGTGCCGCCTGCTGCGCGAGCTGGCCGAAACGCATGCCGAACAGCGCGTCGCTGGCCTGATGCTGCAGTGCGTCGAACGACGCGCCGAGCTGGAACTGTGCGCTGCGGTTCGCGGCGATCAGCCCGCCGTCGGGGCCGAAGGCGACGAGCCCGGCGAACAGCGAGTCGACGCATTCCTCGTGCGCATGAAAGCGCAGCCGCAAGGCTTCCGCGCACTGGTTCGCGAACAGGTGGTTCTCGATCAGTTGCGCGGACATCCGCACGAGCGCGAGCGTATGCGGGCTCGAGCCGCGCGGATCGCCGCTGACGTCGAGCGTGCCGAGCGTGCGGCCGAACGGGTCGAAGATCGGTGCGCACGAGCAGGTGAGGATATGGTTCGCGCGCAGGAAGTGTTCGGCGCCGTGCACGGCGACGGCCTGGCCCGATGCGAGCGCGGTGCCGATCGCGTTGGTGCCGCGCGCGCCTTCCGCCCACGAGACGCCGGTAAATAGCGCGACGCGGTTGGCTTTCTCGATGAAGTCCGCGTCGCCGATGCTGTGCAGGATCACGCCGTCGGCGTCGGTCAGCAGCACGAGGCTTTGCGTGTCGGCGATTTGCGCGTGCAGGTTCTCCATCACCGGGCGGGCGTGCGAGAACAGCGCTTGGTTCGTGTCGAGCAGTTCGCGCAGTGCGATGCGCGACAGCGGCGAGAAATCCGGGCGTTCGTGCGCGCGCAGGCCGACCGCGGTCGAACGCGCATGCGCCTGCGCGAGCAGGTCGGTGCGACCCGCGGTGGCGGGCAGCACGAAGGGTTGCGGCATGACTTGTCTCCTGTCGACCAGAGTTAGCGCTTTAGCGCTTACTCTGGTCCCATGCTTCGCGGTCGGCCCCTGTTAGCGCTTTAGCGCCTACTGGGACCCCATGCTTCGCGATCAGCGGCAGTTAGCGCTTCAGCGCTTAATGATGCCCCATGCTCCTCGAAAATGGCCGATCCGGCACACGCGCACTCGCCGAAATCCTCTACGGATTCCCACCTCCGCGTGCGCCGCACCATCGATGTGCGAACGCCGGCCATCCGGGTACGCATCATCATACAAGCGCCGCGTCCGCTACGCGACCGCGAACAAAATCCCCTTGCTTTTAAATGCCCGCCTGCAATGATGGAAATGGAGCACGCACGCGCCGTGTTCCGCATTGCAACATGCATGCGACGCGACATGCATCCGTTCGGGAGACGCATCATGGTTCGGACGGAACTGAGAGTCGTGCTGGCGGCCATCGCCACATTCATCATGCTGGGCGGCATCGCCGTGGCGATCCACGGGTTGCTGTTCGATTTGACCGATGCGGTGCGATACGGGGCGGCCGCGATTGCGGTGGGCGCCACGTCGGCTGCAATCGCGCTCAACGTCTGGCCGACCGATCCGCACTGACGCCGGTTTCCGAAACGGTGCCGGATGCCGCGCTGATCAGATGAAATGCGCGTCGGAACGACGCACGCCGGAAAATTTGTCTCCTGCGCGAAACCGTCTAAAGTGGAAAGCAACCGGCATGCATTGTCCGCGCCTATCCCCGCGGGCCGTGCCTCCGTCGGCGAGCCCGCGTACATTTCGTCCGGCCGGTAGCGGACGACGGACGCGGTCATTCGTTTTCTACCGGTCGAGGCGGCTCCCATGCAGATTCATTTCACGAACGAGAAGCCTGAGTATTCGGGGCGCGACCTGATGCTTGCGTTCACGGCGTTGGTCAATGGCGAGCGCGTCCAATGTCAGATCACCGCCGAGGCGCTGGAAGATCACTTCGGTGCGGCGTCGCCGCGCTTCGAGGACATGGTCGGCGCGTTCGACCAGCACCGTGATCGTATCGAGGCGGCCGCACGGCGCCTGCTGTCGGAGACGCGCGCGCAATGCGTGACGCTGCGCAGCGGCTACGTCCGCTTCTACGAGGCCAACTGGCGCGGATGACACGACGCTCGTCTTGCTGCGCGCGGCGCTGAACGCTGCGCACGCGAAGACGTTGCCTTCATGCGATGCCGTTCGGCGGGGCCGGGCGGCATTTTCGTATGCGGGGCGCACCGGATCGCCCGAGCGTCGGTATGGCCGTGCGCGTCGATTCGTCAGGATCACAGATGAATCATGCGAAAACGGAAACGCCACCCGAAGGTGGCGTTTTTTCATCGTGCATCGCGCCGAAGCGCGACCGTCACTCGCTGCCGAGATAGAAGAAGCGGAACAGGAACACGGCTGCGATGATCCACACGATCGGCTTGACCGAGCGGGCCTGGCCCGTCAGCAGCTTGAGGCCGCCGTAAGCGATGAAGCCGAACGCGACACCGTTCGCGATCGAGTACGTGAACGGCATCAGCAGCGCGGTCAGCGCGGCCGGCACGGCTTCCGTCGCATCGTCCCACGGCACGTCGACCATCTCGCGCAGCATCAGGCACGACACGTACAGCAGTGCCGGTGCCGTGGCATACCCCGGCACGACGCCGGCGAGAGGCGCGATGAACAGGCACGCGAGGAACAGCACCGCGACGGTGATGGCCGTCACGCCCGTGCGGCCGCCGGCCTGCACGCCCGACGCGCTTTCGATATACGCGGTGGTCGACGACGTGCCGAGCACCGAACCCGCGACGATCGCCGTGCTGTCGGCGAGCAGCGCCTTGTTGAGGCGGTTCATCTTGCCTTCGACGAGCAGGCCCGCGCGGTTCGCGACGCCCATCAGCGTGCCCGTCGCGTCGAACAGCTCGACGAGGAAGAACACGAGGATCACGTTGATGATGCCGGTCGACAGGGCGGCGCCGATGTCGAGCTTGAACAGCGTCGCGTCGATCGACGGCGGCGCGGAGAACACGCCGTGGAACTGGTTGTCGCCGAAGAAGAACGACAGGATCGTGACGCCGATGATGCCGATCAGGATCGCGCCCCGCACGCGCAGGTGGTCGAGCGTGACGATCGTGAAGAAGCCGATGATCGCGAGGATCGTGTCGTGCTTGTGCAGGTCGCCCAGCGTGACGAGCGTGGCCGGGCTACCGACGATCACGCCCGACGTCTTCAGCGAGATGATGCCGAGGAACAGGCCGATACCCGCGGTGATCGAGATCCGCAGCGATTTCGGAATGCCGTTGACGATCGCCTCGCGCACGCGGAACAGCGTGACGAGCAGGAACAGGCAGCCGGAGATGAACACCGCGCCGAGCGCGGCCTGCCACGTGAAGCCCATCCCCTTGACGACCGTGTACGCGAAATACGCGTTCAGGCCCATGCCGGGCGCGCACGCGATCGGGTAGTTCGCGTACAGCCCCATGATGATCGACGCCAGCGCCGCGACGAGGCAGGTCGCGACGAACACGGATTCCTTCGGCATGCCGGCATCGCCGAGGATCGCGGGGTTGACGAAGATGATGTAAGCCATCGTCAGGAACGTGGTGACGCCCGCGAGTATTTCGGTGCGGAAGTCGGTGCCGGCTTCAGCGAAGCCGAAATACCGCTTGATGGATTCCATGAAGGCGTTTCTCCGGTCGGGTTGTCGTGTTGCTTGTTGTGCCGAATTGTTGTAAAGGCAGCGCGCGGCGGACTTACTGTAACCAGCCACTATTGCCCGGCTATCGGCGGATTGTAATAGCGCGGATAGCTCGGACGATATAGTTGGAGGGCACGATCGAATGATCGATCGGCTGCCTGCGCGCGAACGGTCTGGCATCCCGGCCGCGCGACGAAGGCGCGCATTTTACCGGTTCGGGCGGAACGGGCCGGAAGAAATGGCGGAAACGGGAGCGGGACGCGTGAACGAGGCCGGCCGATGCGTGCGCAACGGCATGCAAAACGGCACGCGCGGCGGGGGGCGGGATGACATCCGACTGAAACGGAGCGCCCGCATGCTGCACGCATGCGGGGCGGGCAGCGCGTGCGCGCAAACGCACGTACGCGGCCGGTACGGATGCCCGGCAGCGGCGTGCAGCGGCCATTCGTCAGTCCAGGCGGTTGCAGATATCGGGCTATCGTGCGCCGAAGCCGTCCCGTCCGCAACTGTCATTTCGCGAGGCGGGGGCGACTGTGGTTTCTGTGTAAAAGATTGCAAGACCCCATCGCATAAACCGGCAAGTCTTTCTAGGATAGATACACCGCGCATGCACACGCCGGCCGGTAATTGCCGACGCGGGGGAGTCGCAGTTCGTGCAGGCCGGGCGGTGAAGTGCGGTCAAGGCCGTTGCGTGTTCGGGCAGGCACGGCCGCTTGCGATTGCCCGATGCGGGTTCGTCCGTAATCACGGAGGTCAGCATGTTGAACTGGATCAGCCGTTGGGCTATGCGACACGCCCCCACGCCGGAAAAAACCGCTGCGTCGATGCTCGTGACGGCGCGCATGGAACTGTTCGCTGCCGAACAGCGCGTCATCGACGCGAAATTACAAGCGGATTACTGGCGCACACGTGTGTCATTCCTCGAAGAGGTGCAGAAGCAGGGCATCGATCCGTGGGTGACCTCGCAGGCAGCGCAACGCCCCGACCTTGATTCCACTCCACGAAGCACGGGCCCACGTCTCGCCGCCAGCACCTGATGCATCGGTTGCATCCCGTCGCTGAGTACGGCGCGCGATCGCTCGCGGCACGCATCGGCGTGCCGCGTCATTCGATGCGCACCTGCGGCGCGTTACGCCGCAGGTGCGTCCATTTCCGGTTGCGGCCGTTGAGCGTCTCGCGTGCCTGACGGCACGTCGCTCATCCGCTCCGTCTCCCTATCCCGAAGAGCAAACGTTGCACGTGCGCCAGCGTGCGCCTGAAGCGCTCGCCGCGACGTACGTATGCGGTCGTGAGCGTCGCTTCGGCCGACCGGTCGGCATCGGTGCCGAGCCAGATGCGCTCGCCGCGTGCGATGCGCAGCACGTCGCCGGGATGCACCCAGTAATCGTCGACGCACGGCGGGCGCGTGACCCACAGCGCCGCGCCATGCGCGCGGAGCTCCGCGTCCTGCGGCGCGCGCCAGGTCATCGTCGTGCGCGGCGCGACCGCGAAACGGATCACGACATTCGGTAATGCGATCGTGCCGGCGCGGCGCCGATCGGGACGGTCAAACAGCGGGCTTGCCTGGTCCATCGTCTTCTCCATTCAGTGAGCCGGACGGATGACGCGCACCAGAACAAAAAGGCCTCATCCGTTTCCGGTGAGGCCTTGTGTGACATGCGGTACTGCTCGATTGCTAACGCACACGCGCCTCCCGTGAACCATTCTTTCGAATGTTCATCGATCGATGAATCACGGCGGCGATGGGCGTGTACGTAGGCATGCGAACGAGTTTGTCTTCGTGGAACTGCGTTGTCAACGATAATTTTCGAGATAGGCGAGCGCGATGCATCGACGTGCGCGCCTGGAATTGAGTGACGCCGCGGCGTACCCGTATCGCGTGCGCAGCGGTGCTTTCGTCATGTACGGCTTCGACTTCGACTTCGACATCGCTCGCGGAGCAAGCTGCGCATGCGCACGAACGCACGTTCCAGCCACGCGCCGCGTCTCATCGCGTATGCGGTCGTGATCGATGCTTCGGCCGGGCGGTTGTCGTCAGTGCTCATCCAGATGCGATCGCCGCGCCGCACGCGCAGCACGTCGCCGGTACGTATCCAGTAATCGTCGACGCTGCCCAGCCGCGTGACCCACAGCGTCGCGTCGTGCACGCGGATCTCGGCATCGTTTTGCGCGCGCCATGTCATCGTCTTGCGCGGTGCGACCGTGAATTGCATCACGACCCGCGGCAATGCGATTGCGTCGGTGCGGCACCGATCGGGGCAGACAACCAGCCGGCTTGCTTGGTCCATCGTCATCTCCATCCGTTGAGCCGGGCGGGATGACGCGCACCAAAACAAAAAGGCCTCATCCGTTTCCGGCGAGGCCTTGTGACATGCGCAACTGAATCTCGATGCTAACGCACAAGCGCCTCCGGTGATCGCCGCGGGTGGGCGTTCACTCGGTTTTTATGCGCGATGGCGGCGAGTTTGAGCGTAAGCATGCGAACGAGTGTGTCGTGGCAGCGCAGCAATGTCAACGGAAATTTCGAGATACGTGGCAGTCACGCGTCGCGTTGCGCGAGCCCGTTTACGAGCAGCTCGGACAGCAGGCCCGTCATCCCTTCCGGGTGCGTGGCCGCGCGTGCCTTCAGCTGTTCGACGAGTTCGGCGTTGAGCTTGCACGCGAACGGCACGAGGCCGTGTTCCTGGTCGAGCTTGCGCTGCGCGCGGCGGTCGAGCTTGGCTGCTTCTTCGGCGCCCTTGCCGAAACGCGCGGAACTCGACTGCTTCATCGAGTGCGTCAGCTTGAGCGCCTTGTTCTTTTCGAGATCGGTTTTCTTCATGGCCATCGCGGCACCTCCGGGAAATGAAGCCGCGATTGTACGCATTTCGGCGGGCGCCGCCCGCCGAACCGGCAAGAAACCCGGTCAGGCGCCCTTCGCAGTGCCCCAGTTGCCGCCGTGCGCGGCCGCCTGCGCGGCCGGCGAGCGGGCGAGGTAGGCGAGCGCCTGTTCGGTCGAGCCTTCGTGGTGCGGCGTATAGCTCGGCTTGAAATAGCGCAGCGCCGCGCCGATCACCTTCCAGAACGACGGCAGGTGCCCGCGCCGCGAGCCTTGCCACCACGCCAGCACGAAGCCCGGGTAGCGGCCGGCGTCCGGGTCGCGCCGGTACATGAACTTCGCGCCCGTCGTGATGTAGTAGAGCAGCAGCAGGATCACGAACGCCATGTGCACGCAGCGCTCCGGATAGGTGCCGCCCAGGTGCCGGTAGATGTCGAACGCGACCGTGCGGTGCTCGACTTCCTCCGCGCCGTGCCAGCGCAGCAGGTCGACCATCGTCGGGTCGGCCTTTCCTTCGTCGAGTCCGTGCGCGTTGAGCACCCAGTTGCCGAGATAGCCGAAGAAATGCTCGAGCGACGCGATCACCGCGAGCTGCTGGCGCAGCCAGAAACGCGTGTGGCCGATCTTCAGCCCGAGCGGCTGTTCGCCGAGCACGCGCGTGAAGAGGCGGTTGAGCTTTTGCGTGAACGGCTTCGTGTCGATCCCGTGCCGGTCGTAGTAGTGCTTGAGCACGCCGCCGTGCGAACGCGAATGCACGGCTTCCTGCCGCAGGAAGCCTTCGGCCTCGTCGCGCAGGCGCGCATCGGTGATCAGCGGCAATGCCTTGTTGTACACGCGGCAGAACCACAGCTCGCCTTCCGGGAACAGCAGGTTCAGCGTGTTGATGATGTGCGTGCTGCCCGGGTCGTTCGGCACCCAGGTGATCGGCGTATCGCTGAAGTCGAACTTCACGTGCCGGGCCTTGATCTTGTGATAGTCGGCGGTATCGGTCATCTGTGTCTCCCTGTGCGGCGTCGTGCGCCGTCAATGCGATGCCATGCTGACGCGGGCGATCATCCGGCCGAGCCACGGCATGAAGCGGCCGACGAAGCGCATCGCGTGCGCCTCGCCCCCGATCGCGACGACGGGGCGGTTGCGCAGCACGCCGTCGACCATTGCCTGTGCGACGGTTTCGGGTTTCAGGCCGCGCATCTGGTACAGCTTCGTCGCGCGCTTGCGCAGCCGCGCTTCGTCCTGTGCGTTGGCGCCCGCGTATTGCGTCGACGCCATGATTCCGGTCTCAGCGAAGCCGGGGCACACGGCCGTCACGCCGATACCTTTCTCCGCGAGTTCCGCGCGCATGCATTCGCTGAGCATCAGCACCGCGGCCTTCGTCGTCGCATACGCGGGCAGGTCGCGCGACGGCCCGAACGCGGCGGCCGACGCGGTGTTGACGATGTGCCCGCCGGTGCCGCGTGCGGCCATCTGCTGCGCGAACAGCCGCGAGCCATGGATCACGCCCCACAGGTTCACGTGCAGGATGCGTTCCCAGTGCCGCGTGCTCGTGTCGAGGATGCCGCCGGCCATGCCGATGCCCGCGTTGTTGATCACGACGTCCGCGCCGCCGAGTTCGCTGCCGACCCACGTCGCCAGCGTTTCCATTTCGTCGGCGGACCCGACGTCGACGCGCTTCGCGTGCGCTTGCGCACCGGTCAGCCCGATCAGCAGCGCGGTGCGTTCGGCGCTCGCGAGATCGATGTCGCACGCAACGATCGTCGCGCCTTCGCGGGCGAACGCGAGCGCCGCGCAACGGCCGATGCCGCTGCCCGCGCCGGTCACTACCGCGACCTTGCCGCTGAAGCGGCCGCTCGTCGCGCGGCGGCGCGCGTTCGCGAGCGCGGGCGGTTCGTTGCCCGATTCGACCGCGTCGATCAGTTGCCCGGCGAGATCCGCGAAGCGCGCCGGATCGGCGAGCGGCAGCCAGTGGCCGGCCGCGACTTCTCGACGGTAGTACTGCGGCACCCAGCGCGACAGGTTCTCGGACAGCGCGGGGCTCACGTATTTGTCGCCGAGCGGCACGATCGTCTGCACCGGCGCATGCGCGTAGCGCTCGCGCGGCGCGAACAGGCAGCGGATGAAGTTCGCGCGATAGAGGCGCACGCCGCGCGCTCCGTCGTCGGCCTGCGTCGGGCGCGGCGCGGCGGGCGTCTTCTCGAGCCGGCGCAGCAGGCGCGGCCACGCGCGCCCGAGCCACAGCCGCCAGCCGAGCTCGGGGATGAACGGCAGGTGGAACAGGTACACGTACCACGACCGCACGAGCTGGCCGCCGAGCTTGGCGAGCGACGCGGGCGTCGGGCGCAGCACGCGTTCGCGCAGCCAGAAGCCGACGTGGTCGAGGCACGGCCCCGAGCATGACGTGTATGACGCGATGCGGCCGGCGAGGCGCGGATCGGTGACGAATTCCCAACCCTGGATCGAGCCCCAGTCGTGCGCGATCAGGTGCACGGCGCGGCCGGGGCAGAGCGCGTCGATCACCGCGACGAAGTCGTCGGTCAGCTTCGCGAGGTGGTAGTCGGCCGTGCGCTTCGGCACGCCGGACAGGCCCGCGCCGCGCACGTCGTACGCAATCACGTAGTGTTTGCGCGCGAGCAGCGGCGCGACGTGCTGCCAGACGCTGCTGTCGTCGGGATAGCCGTGCACGAGCACGACCGGCGAGCGGGCCGGGTCGCCCCAGGTCCTGGCCGCGAGCGTCAGGTCGCCGGAGGCGACCGCCGTTTCGCTATGAACCGATTCGAACAGGGCCAGCGGCGCTTCGTCGGAAAGAGGCTGCATCGTGAGTCCGTCGTTCAGGGAGTCGGAAGGAAAGGCGCGTTCGCGTCAGGCGGCGGCCGGCACGGTCGCGACGGCCTGCGGACGCTCGGCCTGGCGGCGCTGCCAGCGGCGCACGTGCGGCAGGTCTTCGTCGAGCCAGTACGCGTCGTCTTCGGTGATGACGAGCAGCTCTTCGAATTTCGCGCCGACGCCCGCGAAGCCGAGGTGCGGCTCGACGGCCCACAGGCCGGGCACCGGCGCATGCTCGGAGCGGCGGTCGATCGACCACAGCGGCGACCAGCCTTGCTGTTTCGCCGCGCGGCCCTGGTCGAGCAGCAGGTTGCGCGTCGCGTTCAGCCCGAAGCGCGCGACGAAGCGCGGCTTCGACAGCTTGCGGATCTTCGCGACGCGATGCGCGAGCACCTTGAACGGATAGGCCTTGTGGCGCGGCTCGACGCCCTGGCGGCGGCACAGCGCGTCGACCTCCTGCGCGACCTCGGCCATCGGCCGGCGCTCCTTCACGAGCCGCACGATCATGTCGCGATGGTCCATCAGGTCGTCCTGCAGCTGTTCGAGGATCGGGTTGTGGCCGAGGCAGTGCGCGTAGCCGACGTCGGCGACGATGCCGTCGAGCACGGGCGCGACGTCGAGGATCACCGGCATGTCGGTCTCGAGCTGGCGGTTGCTCGGGAAGAACGCGAGATTGAAGCCGCCCATGTGCTTGAGGCCCGAGAAGCCCTCGAATGCGGTGCGGTCGCCGAACCACGCGAACGGCTTGTGCAGCCAGTCGTGCACGCCGTTGTCCTGCAGCCATTCGGTCAGCAGGCGCGCGGCTTCCTTCTCGGTGATGCCGGGGTAGAGCATCGCGCCGACGGTTTCGACACAGCGGTACGCGAGCTGCTGGACCGCGCGGAATTGCGGCAGCTCGTCGAGGTGGACTTCCGGCAGCGGATGGTGGTCGGCCATGATGCGTCTCCAAATGTCGGCCAGAGTTGGCGCTTCAGCGCTTGTCGACCGGTGTTGGTGCTTCAGCACTTGCTCCGGTCTCACGCAACGCGCACTCCGGTCCTGTGTAAAGCGGGGGCGCTGATCCGGAATCCATCCGCTATCGTCCCGTCGCGAATTATTCAGTCAGCATTTAATGTGCCATTGAATGATGTAATGATGATAGCCGGTTCGGCGTGGCGCGCCAGCCCCCGGAGGTGAGGATTTCTCCTAATGAAGGGCCGAAATGGAGCGGAGACTCTAGATTTCCGGAAGTTGGGCCGGACGGCCCCCAGGCGCGCACGCGTATGGATCGGGGGCGCTGGTCGGAGATCGTCACGAGCGGTCTCACGGCGCCGGCCCGGATGGCCGCGCGTGCTGCGGCTTGCGACGGCCCGGCATGTCGTTCCGGATCAACTCTCCGTCGCGTCGCGACGTGACGCTGTCAAATTGCCGAAATAATTTCGTCACATCATTCGCCCCCGGTTCGGAGCCGTCCCGGCTTCACCGTGCCGATGAGCGGCCGGTGCGCGGTGAGCCGCGCGGGACAGCGACTGAACCTGATTCGACATTTCCACGGAGAGAGACCATGCAACGCCGCCAGTTCATGAATACCCTTGCCGCGGCGACCGCCGCGACGTCGCTGATGCTCAAGGCCGGCACGGCCGACGCGAAGAGCGCAACCGTGCCGGATGCGCTGGACCCGGCCCGCTGGTCGCCGTTCAACGCCGCGCGCCTGCAGGCGGTGCTCGACCGGCATGGCGTCGCGAGCGCGCACTACGACGAAAAGCGCCGCCCGTACGCGGTGTTCGACTGGGACAACACGTGCATCATGAACGACTGCGAAGAGGCGCTGCTGATGTACCAGATCAACCATCTGCAGTACAAGCTGACGCCGGGCGAATTCGTC
The DNA here is from genome assembly GCF_017104825.1 of Burkholderia sp. Ac-20345. Classification (NCBI taxonomy): domain Bacteria; kingdom Pseudomonadati; phylum Pseudomonadota; class Betaproteobacteria; order Burkholderiales; family Burkholderiaceae; genus Burkholderia; species Burkholderia sp. Ac-20345. The sequence goes on from NZ_JAAGPO010000174.1 coordinate 23,102, forward strand.
GACGTAATGTGGAAGGACGTGCCGAAGGGCGCCTTCATGAAGGACTACGTGACGGTGGACGGCAAGCCGGTGACGATGGAAGACCTCGCGGCCGATGTCGAATCCGACTATCGCTGGCTCTACGCGAACTACCAGGGATTCGGCGGCGACAAGAGCCTCGACGAGATTCGCGAGACCGACCAGTTCAAGGATTTCCGCGCGAAGCTGTACTTCATGTACGACGCGATCTGCGACACGCATCCGCTCGAGATCGGCTACAAGTGGATCATCTATTTCTACAAGAACATGACGACCGCCGAGCTGCAGGCGATGGCGGAAGCGTCGAACAATTACGGCATCGGCGACGCGCTGCGCAAGGTCCGCTACGAAAGCCCGAAGACGCTGCCGGGCAAGGCCGGCGTGGTGGCCGACACGCATTTCCACGGCATCCGCATTCATGAGGAAATCCGTGCGGTGATGCACACGCTGCGCGCGAACGGCGTCGACGTGTACGTGAGCACGGCATCGCTCGACGATGTCGTGCGCGTGTTCGCCGGCAATCCGAACTATGGCTACGGCGTGCCGCCCGGGAACGTGATCGGCTTGCGTCTCGACATGCAGGACGGCAAGTACACGAGCACGTATCCGGCCGGCTGGCATTTCAACTGGGGGCCCGGCAAGACGGTGGGCATCCGCAACGTCCTCGAGTCGAAGAAGGGCTATGGCCCGCTGCTGGTGTTCGGCGACAGCGACGGCGATGCGTGGATGCTGCGCGACTTCAAGGACACCGCGGCCGGCGTGATCGTCAACCGGATGAAGAAGGGCGAGATCGGCGCCGACAGCAAACTCGCGGCCGAACAGATCGGCAAGCCGGACGCACGCTTCCTGCTGCAGGGCCGCGACGAGCGCACGGGCCTGATGATCCCGGACGAGAAGTCGATCAAGTACGGCAAGACCGAGCGCAAGCTGCTGGCTTGACGCGCGCCGGGCGCGGGGCCGTTGCGGCCCTGCGTCCATCGGGATCGACAGCCGCGCCGCGCGGGCTGGAAAACGAGCGTCTCAGCGCTCGTGCGGCGAGCCCAACCGCTCCAGCAACGCCCCCAGCAGATCGACCGGCAGCGGAAACACGATCGTCGAGTTCTTGTCGGCCGCGATCGTCGTCAGCGTCTGCAGGTAGCGCAGCTGCATCGCCTGCGGCTGCAGCGCGAGCCGTTGCGCGGCCTGCAGCAGTTTCTCCGACGCCTGCAGTTCGCCTTCCGCATGAATCACCTTCGCGCGCCGCTCGCGTTCGGCCTCGGCCTGCCGCGCGATCGCACGGATCATCGTCTCGTTCAGGTCGACGTGCTTGATCTCGACCGTCGACACCTTGATCCCCCACGCATCGGTCTGCGCGTCGAGCGTCTTCTGGATGTCGGCGTTCAGCTGCTCGCGCTCGGCGAGCAGCGCGTCGAGTTCGTGCTTGCCGAGCACCGCGCGCAGTGTCGTCTGCGCGAGCTGGCTCGTCGCCTCGAAGAAGCGCGCCACCTGGATCACGGCCTTCTCCGGATCGACCACGCGGAAATACACGACCGCATTGACCTTCACCGACACGTTGTCGCGCGTGATCACGTCCTGCGCGGGCACGTCGAACACGACGGTACGCAGGTCGATCCGCACGACTTGCTGGACGATCGGGATGATCAGCACGAGCCCCGGCCCCTTCACCTTCCAGAACCGGCCGAGCATGAACACCACGCCGCGCTCGTACTCGCGGAAGATGCGGATCGACGACGCGACGAGCACGACGACGAAGACGATCAGGACGCTGCTGAAGCCGAACGTGTAACCGATCATGAAGGTTCTCCCTGGTGTTGTTCTTGCGCCGGCACGTCGTAGAGCGGGGCGACGGTGAGCAGCAGCCCTTGGCGGCCGGTGACGCGCACGCGGCAGCCTGCGGCAAGCGGCGCGCTGCTGGCCACGCGCCAGCGCT
>NZ_JAAGPO010000175.1:0-270 GCF_017104825.1 Burkholderia sp. Ac-20345
GATCTATCGTGTAGATCTCGTGGGTCGCCGTGTCATGAAAAAAAAAAAAAAAAAAAAGATTGCATCTGCACTAACTTCAAGATATAAAATACTAAATCTGCTCTCGCCAATAGATACACTTTCTGAGCCATGTGTAACATTCGATGCTCTTCACATGTAACAGCAGATTACTACGACATCGTACTGACGAGTTATACTGTGCACGAACTCCAGGTAATCTGTATTACCACTCACTATCTACCTAGCACTGCGAGTACACACACACTAAGT
>NZ_JAAGPO010000176.1:0-24803 GCF_017104825.1 Burkholderia sp. Ac-20345
TGCGCGCGGGGCCGGCGAGCGCGGCGCGCAGCGCATCGCCGACGGCGCGCGCGAGCGCTTCGCTTTGCGCTTCCTGGGTGTCGAAAGCGTGAATCTCGATCACATCTCCTCCGGACTGCTTTGTCTGTTCAAATCGTACGAATCGTGGGGCACGTTGACGCGTACGGTGGCGTGCGCGGCAACGGTTTGCATCAGTTCTCTTCTTCGAGCCAGCAGGTGTCGTGCTGCGCGAGCATCGCGCTCGCCGCGGCCGGCCCCCACGTGCCCGCCGCGTACGGCTTCGGCGGCTTCAGCGTGCGTGCCCATTCGTTCAGGATAGGCTCGACCCAGCGCCATGCGGCTTCCTGTTCGTCGCGGCGCACGAAGAGGGCGAGACGGCCGTTGATCACGTCGAGCAGCAGGCGCTGGTATGCCTCCATCTGCCCTTCCTTGAAGAACTGGTCGAACGCGAGGTCGAGGTGCACGCTCGCGAGGTTCATCCCTTCGCCGGGCTGCTTCGCGAGGCAGTACAGGCGGATCGTCTCGTTCGGCTGCAGCCGGATCACGAGGCGGTTCGAGCCGGGACGCAGCGCGGTGGGCCCGAGCGCCGAATGCGGCACCGGGCGGAAATTGACGACGATCTCCGCGACGCGATCGGCAAGCCGCTTGCCGGTGCGCAGGAAGAACGGCACGCCGGCCCAGCGCCAGTTCTCGATCTCGACCTTCAACGCAACGAAGGTTTCGGTCTGGCTGTCGGGCTTCACGCCCGGTTCGGTCGCGTAGGCCGGCACCTGCGCGCCCTTGATCACGCCCGCATGATACTGGCCGCGCACGGCAACCTTGCCGATGTCGCGCGGATCGACCGGCTTCAGCGCGCGCAGCACGCGCAGCTTTTCGTCGCGCACCGAATCCGAATCCATCGAATGCGGCGGTTCCATCGCGACGATCGACAGCAGCTGCAGCAGGTGGTTCTGCACCATGTCGCGCAGCGCGCCCGTATTGTCGTAGAAATCGCCGCGCGCCTCGACGCCGAGCTCCTCGGCGATCGTGATCTGGATGCTCTCGACCCATTCGCGGCGCCACAGCGGCTCGAACAGCGCATTGCCGAAGCGCAGCGCGAGCAGGTTCTGCACGGGTTCCTTGCCGAGGTAGTGGTCGATCCGGTAGATCTGGCCTTCCGCGAAGATCTCGCCGACCGCATCGTTGATCGCATTCGACGACTTCAGGTCGTAGCCGAGCGGCTTCTCGAGCACGATGCGCGAGCCTTCGCTCAGGCCGACCGACGCGAGCGCCTTGCAGATCGGCACGAACAGCGACGGGCCCGTCGCCAGATAGAACACGCGGATGCCGGGCAGCGATGCGACCGCGTCGCGCAGCACGACATAGTCTTCCGCGCGGCCGAGATCGAGGTGCACGTACTCGATGCGATCGAGGAAGGACTTCCACGCAGCTTCGTCGAACGCCTTGCCGGCGGCCTTGGCCGCGTGCGGCTTCACATGCGTGTCGACCCATTCGAGATAGGACGCCCGATCCGATTCATGACGCGCCACGGCAACGATCCGGCCGCTCTCCGCCAGCATGTTCGCACGGTGCGCTTCGAACAGCGCGGGCAAGATCTTGCGCATCGACAGATCGCCGGTGCCGCCGAAAAGTACGAAGGTAAAGCTGGAATCGGTATGCATGTGTCTCCGCCGGGTTGGGGTGCTGGGAAGCGATCCGTAGTGCGATAAAAATATTTTTGACACTGAATTGTAGTTTAACTACAATCCGCCGCAAGGGGTAGCACCTGGGTGAAGAAAAAAAGAAGTGCGGTCGATGAACTGCGCGAGCTTCGCCTTCGGGAACGCCTTGTGCCGAATGTTATCGGACATTGACGGCGCGCATCGTCAGCGCGACGTCGGCCCCGGGCTCGCGCCGCATCATCGCGGCGGGCCAGAAACACAAAGAGGAGACACGCCGTTGAATCTCGATTCACGCTTTCTGTAAGAGCCCGGCCGGTCATCGGCCCCGTACGCTGCATGCGTCCCGCGGCTCGATTTCCCCGTCGTTATCAAGAAGCCGGTTCCCGGTCAGGGAACCTCACGAGTTGATTCAGTCTGGAGGAGATAAGTAATGAAAGTTCGCTCGATCATGGGTGCGCTCTGCGCGGCAGGTCTGATGGCTGGCGCCGTGGCGGCGCAGGCAGCCGAGAATGTGACGGTGCTGCACTGGTGGACCTCGGGTGGCGAGTCGAAGGCCGTCGGCGTGCTGAAGGACGACGTGCAGAAGCAGGGCTACGTGTGGAAGGACTTCGCGGTCGCGGGCGGCGCCGGCGCCGCGGCAATGACTGCGCTGAAGACCAAGGTGATCAGCGGCGACGCTCCGTCGGCCGCGCAGATCAAGGGCCCGCTGATCCAGGACTGGGCCGACCAGGGCGTGCTCGTCAACATCGATTCCGCTGCCGGCGACTGGAAGCAGAACCTGCCGCCGGAAATCGACAAGATCATCAAGTACAAGGGCCACACCGTCGCGGCGCCGTTCTCGGTGCACCGCGTGAACTGGCTGTACATCAACAAGGCCGCGCTCGACAAGGTCGGCGCGAAGGTGCCGACCACCTGGCCTGAATTCTTCGCGGTGGCCGACAAGCTGAAGGCCGCGGGCATCCAGCCGGTCGCGATGGGCGGCCAGCCGTGGCAGGACCTGACGCTGTGGGAAGACGTCGTGCTGTCGCAGGGCCCGGCGTTCTACAAGAAGGCGCTGGTCGACCTCGACCAGGCGACGCTGACGTCGCCGCAGATGCTGTCCGTGTTCGACACGGTGCGCAAGATCCAGGGCTACTTCGATACCGGCCGTAACGGCCGCGACTGGAACCTCGCGACCGCGATGGTGATCAACGGCAAGGCAGGCATGCAGTTCATGGGCGACTGGGCGAAGGGCGAGTTCGAGAACGCCGGCAAGAAGGCGGGCAAGGACTACATCTGCGCTGCGGTGCCGGGCACGGCGAATTCGTACACGTTCAACGTCGATTCGTTCGTGTTCTTCCAGCAGAAGGGCGAGAAGGCCGCGACGCCGGGCCAGCTCGCGCTCGCGAAGACGATCATGACGCCGGACTTCCAGGAGCAGTTCAGCCTGCTGAAGGGGTCGGTGCCGGTACGCCTCGGCGTGAAGATGGACAAGTTCGACGACTGCGCGAAGAAGTCGTATGCCGACGAGCAGACCGCGATCAAGTCGGGCGGCTTCGTGCCGTCGCTTGCGCACGGGATGGCGCAGAGCGATGCGACCGCCGGCGCGATCACGGACGTCGTGACGAAGTTCATGAACTCGCAGCAGGATTCGAAGAGCGCGGTCGCCGCGCTCGCGAAGGCCGCGAAGGTCAAGTAACGCGCGACAGGCGCCCGGCCGGAAGCGCTTCATCGGCCGGGCGTTTTTGCATGTGCAGCAAACGGGCTCGCCCGCGGGCTCGTGCCGTATCTGGCGCCGGCCCGGCCTGCGTCGCCCTCGTTCCAGGAGTCGAATCAAGTGGCTGCCCCTCTTAGCGGAAACGGATCCGGCGCTGCCGCCGCACGGCGTACGTCGCCGATGTCGGCCTTCGCCGATCGCTGGATCCCGAAGCTCGTGCTTGCGCCGAGCGTCGCGATCGCCGTGGTGTTCATCTACGGCTTCATCCTGATTACCGGCTATCTGTCGCTGACCAATTCGCGGCTGTTGCCAAACTACGAATTCGACGGCTTCGGCCGTTACACGGACCTGTTCCAGAACGACGTGTGGTGGACCTCCGCCGCGAACCTCGGCTGGTTCGGGATTCCGTTCATCGCGATCTGCGTCGCGCTCGGGCTGTTCCTCGCGATCCTGCTCGACCAGCGGATCCGCAACGAAGGCGCGCTGCGCGCGGTCTTCCTGTACCCGATGGCGCTGTCGTTCATCGTCACCGGCACCGCGTGGCAGTGGATCCTGAATCCGGGCCTCGGCCTCGAGAAGGTGATGCACGACTGGGGCTGGGCGAGCTTCTCGTTCGACTGGCTCGGCGATCCGGACAAGGCGATCTTCTGCGTGGTGATCGCGGCCGTGTGGCAGTCGACCGGCTTCGTGATGGCGCTGTTCCTCGCGGGGCTGCGCGGTGTCGACGCGGAGATCTTCAAGGCCGCGCAGGTGGACGGCGCGACGCTGCCGACCATCTACCGCAAGATCGTGATCCCGAGCATGCGCCCGGTGTTCTTCTCGGTGCTGCTGATCCTCTGCCACATCACGATCAAGACCTTCGACCTCGTCGTCGCGTTGACGGCGGGCGGCCCGGGCACGTCGTCGTCGCTGCCGGCCATGTTCATGTACACGTTTTCGTTCAACCGCGGCCAGCTCGGGCTCGGCGCGGCGTCCTCGGTGATGATGCTCGCGACCGTGGTCGCGGTGCTGGTGCCGCTGATGTATATGGAATCGAGGAGCACCCGCAATGCAGCCTAAGATGACGATCAGCCGGGCAGTGATCTATGCGGCACTGATCCTGTTCGCGCTGTATTTCCTGTTCCCGATCTACGTGATGCTGTCGACGTCGTTCAAGGATCTCGATCAGCTGCGCACCGGCAACCTGCTGACGCCGCCCACCACGTGGACCGTCGACCCGTGGGTGAAGGCCTGGAGCGGGGCGTGCACCGGCGTGCGCTGCGACGGCATGAAGCCGTTCTTCCTGAACTCGCTGCAGATGGTGATCCCGGCCGTGCTGATCTCGTCGCTGATCGGCGCGTTCAACGGCTACGTGCTCACGCACTGGCGCTTTCGCGGCGCCGACGCGCTGTTCACGATGATGCTGGTCGGCTGCTTCATCCCGTTCCAGGTGATCCTGCTGCCGATGGCGCGCCTGCAGGGGATGCTCGGCCTCGCCAACACGATTCCGGGCCTCGTGTTCGTGCACGTCGTGTACGGCATCGCGTTCACGACGATGTTCTTCCGCAACTTCTACGTGAGCGTGCCGGCCGAGCTCGTGAAGGCCGCGCGCATCGACGGCGCCGGCTTCTTCACGATCTTCACGAAGATCCTGCTGCCGGTGTCGCTGCCGATCTTCATGGTGTGCCTGATCTGGCAATTCACGCAGATCTGGAACGACTTCCTGTTCGGGATAGTGTTCTCCGGCGTCGATTCGATGCCGATCACGGTTGCGCTGAATAACCTCGTCAACACGTCGACGGGCGTGAAGGAATACAACGTCGACATGGCCGGCGCGATCATCGCCGCGCTGCCGACGCTGCTCGTCTACATCGTCGCCGGCCGCTACTTCGTGCGCGGGCTGACGGCGGGCGCGGTGAAGGGGTAAGCGCGGCTTCATCCGATACGACGAACCGGCCGCGCATCGCGCGCGGCGCATCGAAACGAACCCGACGCGGCGCCGTAGTGCGCCGCGCGAGACGAGACAGAGGATTCACAGCATGGCAAGCCTTTCCATCCGTGACGTGTACAAGACCTACCCGAACGGGGTGCCGGTCCTGAAGGGTGTCGACATCGAGATCGAGGACGGACAGTTCCTGATCCTGGTCGGCGGGTCGGGCTGCGGGAAGTCGACGCTGCTCAACATGATTGCCGGGCTCGAGACCGTGACGAGCGGCGAGATCTGCATCGACGGCAAGGTCGTCAACGACCTGTCGCCGAAGGATCGCGACATCGCGATGGTGTTCCAGTCGTACGCGCTGTATCCGTCGATGACGGTGCGCGAGAACATCTCGTTCGGCCTGAACATCCGCAAGGTGCCGAAGAGCGAACAGCAGCAGATCGTCGACCGCGTGTCGCAGATGCTGCAGATCCAGCACCTGCTCGACCGCAAGCCGGGCCAGCTGTCGGGCGGCCAGCGCCAGCGTGTCGCGATGGGCCGTGCGCTCGCGCGCGATCCGTCGCTGTTCCTGTTCGACGAGCCGCTGTCGAACCTCGACGCGAAGCTGCGCATCGAGATGCGCGCGGAAATCAAGCTGCTGCACCAGCGCCTCGGCACGACGATCGTCTACGTGACGCACGACCAGATCGAGGCGATGACGCTCGGCGACCGGATCGCGGTGATGAAGGATGGCGTCGTCCAGCAGTTCGGCGCGCCGCAGGAAATCTACGATTCGCCGTCGAACCTGTTCGTCGCGGGCTTCATCGGCGCGCCGCCGATGAACTTCATCAACGGCAAGCTGGTCGAGCAGGGCAGCGGAATCGCGCTCGAAGTCGACACGGGCGTCAAGCGCGGCGCGCTGAACCTGCCGTTCGATGCGGCGAAGCTGAAGTCGCACGTCGGCCGCGAGGTGATCCTCGGCCTGCGTCCGGAGCGCATCACCGACGTGCGCCACGCGCACAACGGCGACGCGTCGCACCTGCAACCGTTCGACGTGCGCGTCGACGTGACCGAGCCGACCGGGCCGGACACGCACGTGTTCGCGCAGGTGAACGGCAAGCGCATCGTGAGCCGCGTGCATCCGGCCGCGAACCCGCAGCCCGACCAGACGCTGTCGCTGCTGTTCGATGTGTCGAAGGCGGTGCTGTTCGATCCGGCGTCGGAAGAGCGGATCGCGTGATGTCGCGCGAGCGCTGAACGAAGAAAAAAGGGCCGTCTTCGGACGGCCCTTTTGTTTTGGCGCAACGGTTGATGCCGCAGCGGCGCTCAGTGCGGCAGCCGCACGTCGAACTTGAACGTCGCGAGCCGTGCGACGAGGATGAAGCCGGTCGCGAGCAGCACGCTGTACACCGAGTCGAACTGCAGCCACACCAGCAGCAGGTAGAACCAGCAGCCGGCGAATGCGCAGGTCGCGTACGGTCGCGAATCGCGCAGGATCAGCGGAATGTCGTTGCACAGCACGTCGCGGATGATCCCGCCGACCACGCCCGTGATCACGCCCATCATCACCGCGATGAAGCGCGGCATCTCGGCATCGAGCGCGATCGCCGTACCCGAGATGCTGAAGATCCCGAGCCCGATCGCATCGGCGACGAGCAGCAACCGCTCGGCCGACAGCCGCGACAGCATCCGCAGCACGAACGGCGCGAACAGCGCGAGCACGAAGATCGCGATCACGTAGTCGTCGTGCACGACCCAGTAGAACGGCCGGCGCTCGAGCAGGATGTCGCGCAGCGTGCCGCCGCCGAACGCGGTGGCGAGCGCGACGACGAACGTGCCGACCGAGTCGAGGCGGTTCTTGCGCGCCTCGATGAAGCCCGAGATTGCAAAGGCCAGCGTGGCGATCGCCTCCAGTACCGCGATCGCGAGCGTCAGCCTAGGATGCGGCACGCGGCCCCCGGTCGCCGGGCACCGCGAACGGTTGCAGCAGCACCAGCACCGCGCCCGCGCCGCCGTCGTTGCCACGGGCCTCGCAGAACGCGATCACTTCTTCCTTCTGCACGAGCCACGCGCGCACCTTGCCTTTCAGCACGGGTTCCTTGCCGATCGAGCCGAGCCCCTTGCCGTGGATCACGCGCAGGCAGCGCAGCCCCTTCTTGCCGGCTTCGCGGATGAACTCGGCGAGCGCATCGCGCGCCTCGTCGCGCCGCATCCCGTGCAGGTCGATCTGCGCCTGCACGATCCACGCGCCGCTGCGCAGCTTGCGCACGACGTCGCGGCTGATCCCGGGGCGGTGGTAGTACAGCGAGTCGTCGCTGTCGAGCAGCGTCTCGGGATCGAATTCGTCGGACAGCGTCGCGTTCAGCACGGCTTCCTCGTCGCGCTGCGTCTGCTTCGGCACCGGGTCGGGCGGCGTGCGACCGGCCGTCGCGCGCGGCGGCGCCTTGAGCGGCTGGATTGTGCCGACCTCGTTGCGGAACACGTTCGCGTCGGCTTCCGCCTTGCGCTCGGCCTTGGCGGTTTCCACGCGGTTGCGCTCGCGGCGCTCGGCTTCGCCCTTCAGGTTCGCGCGCAAGGCGCCGAGGCCGGCGAGCCCCTGGCCGCGCAACGCGGCGGGATCGGGCGCGGGTGCCGGCGCGGCGGGCGCGGGGTTCGCGGGACGGGCGGCGATCTGCCGCTTCGCGGGATCGCTGGGATGGGGCTGGTTCTTCGCCATGATTCGGTACGCAGGGCAGGCGCGTTCGGGCGCGCGGGCAAAAAAAAGCCGCTGCGCGGCGGCAGCGGCTTGTCCGGCCAGACCCGCTTCGCGGCAGCGGACGCCATTGTAGCGCCCGGCGCGACAGGTCTCGCGGCTTACTTCTTGTCGTGCAGGCTTTCGAGGTAGCGCTGCGCGTCGAGCGCGGCCATGCAGCCCGTGCCCGCGCTGGTGATCGCCTGGCGGTACACGTTGTCCTGCACGTCGCCCGCGGCGAACACGCCAGCGACGCTCGTCGACGTCGCGTTGCCGTGCAGGCCGCTCTTCGTCAGGATGTAGCCGTCCTTCATCTCGAGCTGGCCCTGGAACAGGTCGGTGTTCGGCTTGTGGCCGATCGCGACGAACACGCCCTGCACGTTGAGGTCTTCCGTTGCGCCGGTCTTCACGTTCTTGATGCGCAGGCCGGTGACGCCCGAATCCTCGCCGGTCACTTCGTCGAGCACGTGATCCCACTTGATCACGACGGCGCCTTCCTTTTCCTTCTCCAGCAGGCGGTCGATCAGGATCGGCTCCGCGCGGAACTTGTCGCGGCGGTGGATCACCGTGACCTTCTTCGCGATGCCCGTCAGGTAGAGCGCTTCCTCGACGGCCGTGTTGCCGCCGCCGATCACCGCGACTTCCTGGCCGCGATAGAAGAAGCCGTCGCAGGTCGCGCAGGCCGACACGCCCTTGCCCATGAACGCTTCTTCGGACGGCAGGCCGAGATACTGCGCGGACGCGCCGGTCGAGATGATCAGCGAATCGCACGTGTATTCGCCCGAGTCGCCGATCAGGCGGATCGGCTGCTCGTGCAGCTTCGCGGTGTGGATGTGGTCGAAGATGATTTCGGTGTTGAAGCGCTCGGCGTGCTCGAGGAAGCGCGCCATCAGCTCCGGACCCTGCACGCCTTTCGCGTCTGCCGGCCAGTTTTCGACGTCGGTCGTGGTCATCAGCTGGCCGCCCTGCGCGATGCCGGTGATCAGCACCGGGGACAGGTTGGCGCGTGCCGCGTAGACGGCAGCCGTGTAGCCGGCGGGGCCGGAACCGAGAATCAGGACTTTGGCGTGTTTGGGCGTGGACATGTGCGAATCCGTAAAAGGCGGCCGCGGCGGGCGGGGTAGGGCTCGCCGTACGATCCGGGTTGACCGGGATGCCGTCATAGATGGGTATCAGACGCGCATTATAAAGGCCCCGTTGCTGCGGTGCCGAACGAGAGTTTCAATCGAGGCGATAGTGTCGCGCGGCGCAACGGCCGCGCACGCTGGGTGGGCGGGGCACGGGGTGGCGCGTTGCCGCACGGGGGCTATGGGTCGGGACGCAGGCTCGGGGCGGCGCGGCAGCGGTGCCCGGCGCCGAGCCGGACCGGGGCAAAAGGGCCGCAGTGGAGCATTTCCGCCGGGCCGGCCGTACCCCGGCCCTGTTATGTAACCGTCATTTACACTTGGCGGCCCGGTGCAGCGTTTACAATAAGCGGGATCGAACGACAGGCGGGCGCACGGCCCGTCCTCTTTATACGGATTCATGGCAAAAGCTCCTTATTCCGCCCAGGCACAGGCGTTGCCGCACCGGATGTCGAAGCTCCTCACGGAGATCCGCTGGATTCTCCAGGTCGCGCTCTGCGCATTTCTGGTGATGGCCCTGCTGAGCTACAGCCGGCGCGATCCGAGCTGGACGCACGCCGCCCAGGTGGACCACATCACGAACTGGGCCGGCCGCGTCGGCGCGTGGACGGCCGACATCATCCTGCTGCTGTTCGGCCTGTCGGCCTACTGGCTGATCGTGCCGCTCGCGCGGCGCATTGCCGTCAACTATCGCCGCATCACGCGCCACGAGGCGGTCTCGGACGAACCCGAGCGGCCGATCGGCTGGCTCACCGAAATCCTCGCGTTCGTGCTCGTCGTGCTGGCGTGCGACGGCATCGAGGCGCTGCGCATGTGGTCGCTGAAGGTGCAGTTGCCGCGTGCGCCGGGCGGCGTCGTCGGCGAGGCCGTCGCGGGCGCGATGTCGCACGCGTTCGGCTTCACGGGCGGCACGTTGCTGCTGCTGATCGCGCTGGCGATCGGCCTGTCGCTGTATTTCCGCTTCTCGTGGCTGTCGGTCGCCGAACGCGTCGGCGGCGCGATCCTGTCCGCCGTCAACGTCGCGAAGCTGCGTCGTGAGGCGGAGCGCGACCGCAAGCTCGGCGAGGCCGCGGCCGTGCGCCGCGAAGGCAAGGTCGAAGAGGAGCGCGTGCGCATCGAGGATCACGAGCCGGTGACGATCGTGCCGCCGGTCGTCACGCCGGCGAAGTCCGAGCGCGTTGAGCGCGAGCGCCAGGTGCCGCTCTTCACCGACCTGCCGGGCGATTCGACGCTGCCGGCGGTATCGCTGCTCGATCCCGCGCCGAAGGCGCAGGAGGCGATTTCCGCCGACACGCTCGAATTCACGTCGCGCCTGATCGAGAAGAAGCTGAAGGATTTCGGCGTCGAGGCGAGCGTCGTTGCCGCGTATCCGGGCCCGGTCGTCACGCGCTACGAGATCGAGCCGGCCACCGGCGTGAAGGGCAGCCAGATCGTCAACCTTGCGAAGGATCTCGCGCGCTCGCTGTCGCTCGTGTCGATCCGCGTCGTCGAGACGATTCCCGGCAAGAACTACATGGCGCTCGAGCTGCCGAACCAACGCCGCCAGACGGTCCACCTGTCCGAGATCATCGGTTCCGAGGTGTACGCGGCCGCGTCGTCGGCGCTGACGCTGAGCCTCGGCAAGGACATCGGCGGCAAGCCGGTGTGCGCGGATCTCGCGAAGATGCCTCACCTGCTCGTGGCCGGCACGACCGGTTCCGGCAAGTCGGTCGGGATCAACGCGATGATCCTGTCGCTGCTGTACAAGGCGACCGCCGAGCAGGTGCGCCTGATCCTGATCGATCCGAAGATGCTCGAAATGAGCGTCTACGAAGGCATTCCGCACCTGCTGTGCCCGGTCGTCACCGACATGCGCCAGGCCGGCAACGCGCTGAACTGGACGGTCGCGGAGATGGAGCGCCGCTACAAGCTGATGAGCAAGCTCGGCGTGCGCAACCTCGCGGGCTACAACAACAAGATCGACGAGGCCGCGAAGCGCGAGGAGAAGCTGCCGAATCCGTTCAGCCTGACACCGGAAGATCCTGAGCCGCTCGGCCGACTGCCGAACATCGTCGTCGTGATCGATGAGCTGGCCGACCTGATGATGGTCGTCGGCAAGAAGGTCGAGGAACTGATTGCGCGGATCGCACAGAAGGCACGTGCGGCCGGCATCCACCTGATCCTCGCGACGCAGCGTCCGTCTGTCGACGTGATTACGGGCCTGATCAAGGCCAACGTGCCGACCCGGATCGCGTTCCAGGTGTCGTCGAAGATCGACTCGCGCACGATTCTCGACCAGATGGGCGCCGAATCGCTGCTCGGGATGGGCGACATGCTGTACCTCGCGCCGGGCACCGGGCTGCCGGTGCGCGTGCACGGCGCGTTCGTCGCGGATGACGAAGTGCATCGCGTCGTCGAGAAGCTCAAGGAGCAGGGCGAGCCGAACTACATCGAGGGCCTGCTCGAAGGCGGCACCGCCGACGGCGACGAGGGCTCGGCCGGCGCGGGAACCGGCGAAGGCGGCGAGGAGTCTGATCCGCTGTACGACCAGGCGGTCGAGATCGTCATCAAGAACCGCCGCGCGTCGATCTCGCTCGTGCAGCGCCACCTGCGGATCGGCTATAACCGCGCGGCGCGGCTGCTCGAGCAGATGGAGCAGTCGGGGCTCGTGTCGGCGATGTCGTCGAGCGGCAACCGCGAAATTCTTGTGCCGGCGCGCGACGCGGAATGAGTCCGCGGCGCTCGCTGCGCCGGCCACCCAGGGAGAAAACCGCAATATGCAGCAACATTCGTTCGCAATGTCCCTTCGTTCGACGCGGCGCTGGCTCGGCGCGGCGCTCGCCGGCGCATCGCTGATGCTCGCGGCGACGCACGCGTTCGCGGGCGGCACCGAGCAACTGAAGGCGTTCGTGTCGCAGGTGCGTTCGGCGAAGGGTGACTTCACGCAGCAGATCGTCAAGGCCCCGGCCAAGGGCGCGAGCGCCGCGCAGGCCGTGCCGAAGCCCACCGACAATTCGAGCGGCACGTTCGTGTTCGCGCGCCCGGGCAAGTTCATCTGGACGTACCAGAAGCCGTACCAGCAGGTGCTGCAGGCCGACGGCGAGAAGCTCTATGTGTACGACCGCGACCTGAACCAGGTCACCGAGCGCAAGCTGAACGGCGCGCTGGGCGCGAGCCCGGCCGCGATCCTGTTCGGCAGCAACGATCTCGACAAGAACTACACGCTGCGCGATGCCGGCGAGAAGGGCGGCATCGAGTGGCTCGAGATGCTGCCGAAGGCGCAGGACACGCAGTTCCAGCGGATCGGTATCGGCTTCAAGAACGGCACGCTCGCCGCGATGGAACTGCACGACGTGTTCGGCAACGTCACGCTGCTGACGTTTACGAACATCCAGACGAATCCGCCGCTGAAGGGCGATACGTTCAAGTTCGTCGTGCCGAAGGGCGCGGACGTGATTACCGGCTGACCGGCGCTCCGCGCAGCTGTTTCCCCTACGGGCCTGCCGGCGACGGCAGGCCCGTGTTGTTTTCAGGCGCGGGCACCAGGCGCGGCGGTGCTTTCGCGCGGCTGTCATAATGTCGGGTCCGGCGGCCGGTTCGGCCGCGACCGTTTGATGTGGAGCGAGGGTTCATGTCCGATCTGTTTCAAGTCGAGCCGCGCCGCCCGCTCGCCGAGGCGCTGCGGCCGAAGACGCTCGCCGAGGTGATCGGCCAGACGCATTTGCTGGGCGAAGGCAAGCCGCTGCGGCTCGCGTTCGAATCGGGCAAGCCGCATTCGATGATCCTGTGGGGGCCGCCCGGCGTCGGCAAGACGACGCTCGCGCGGCTCACCGCGCTCGCATTCGACTGCGAGTTCATCGCGCTGTCGGCGGTGCTCGGCGGCGTGAAGGACATCCGCGAGTCGATGGAGCAGGCGAAGGACACGCTGAACCGCACCGGCCGCCACACGATCCTGTTCGTCGACGAGATCCACCGCTTCAACAAGGGGCAGCAGGACGCGTTGCTGCCGTTCGTCGAGTCGGGGCTCGTGACCTTCATCGGCGCGACGACCGAGAACCCGAGCTTCGAGGTCAATTCGGCCTTGCTATCGCGGGCGCAGGTGTACGTGCTGAAGTCGCTGGACGACGACGAGATGCGCCAGTTGCTGAAGCGCGCGCAGGAAATCGCGCTCGACGGCCTGTCGTTCGACGACAAGGCGATCGATACGCTGGTCGGCTATGCGGACGGCGACGCGCGGCGCTTCCTGAACCTGCTCGAGCAGGCGCAGACGGCGGCCACGTCGGCCGGCACCGCGACGATCGACGCCGAATTCGTCAGCAGCGCGATGACGCTGAACGCACGGCGCTTCGACAAGGGCGGCGACAACTTCTACGACCAGATCTCGGCATTGCACAAGTCGGTGCGCGGTTCGAGCCCGGACGGCGCACTGTACTGGTTCTGCCGGATGATCGACGGCGGCGCGGATCCGAAGTATCTCGCGCGGCGGATCGTGCGGATGGCGTGGGAAGACATCGGCCTCGCCGATCCGCGCGCGCTGCAGATGGCGAACGACGCGGCCGAAACCTACGAGCGGCTTGGCTCGCCTGAAGGCGAGCTCGCGCTCGGGCAGGCGGTGATCTATCTCGCGTGCGCGGCGAAGAGCAACGCGGGCTACAACGCGTTCAACCAGGCGATGGCGTTCGTGAAGCAGGACAAGTCGCGCGAGGTGCCCGTGCATCTGCGCAACGCGCCGACCAAGCTGATGAAGGAACTCGGCTACGGTCACGCTTACCGTTACGCGCACGACGAGCCGAATGCGTATGCGGCCGGCGAGACGTACCTGCCGGACGGGATGCGCGAACCGCGCTGGTACAAGCCGGTGCCGCGCGGGCTCGAATCGAAGATCGCCGACAAGCTCGCGTGGCTGCGCGAACTCGACCGCGAGGCCGGCAAGAAGGACTGACGGAGCAACGTCCGGCGCGGTCCGCGCCGGTGCCGTCGCGCAAGCATCAGCGCTTGCGGGCCGCCGGCTGCTTCTTCCAGTAGCTGAATGGCTCCTGATGGCATTCGATGTCGAGTTCGGCGACGCGCGCGTTCAGGCTCTGCTGCGCATCGGCGATCGCGAGGTTGTAGATCGCGGGTGCGATCTCCTCGACGAAGAAGTGCAGCAGCGCGCCGGCCTGGATATTGCCGATCGGCTCGTCCATGTTTTCTGTGAAATAGCGTTGCAGCGACGCGATCGCGCGGTCGCGTACGTCCTTGTCCAGTTCGATGGCCATCGGGTTCCTTGAGTAGCTGTGACGTGTGGCGGGTGTCTCGTTCGATGCGCTGCCGCGGGCGCGCACGGGCGTTTCGCGATCCGCGGCGCTGCGATGCCGCGCGTTTTCGCGGGCGCCGACGGGCGGACCGGCAACGCGATACTGCCATGGCCGTCGCACCACGGTCATCGCCCGTTTGCAGCATTGTCCGTCCGGCCAGTGCCGTGGCAGCCTCGCGGTGCGTTAGAATTCCCGTCTTACACAACGATTCTCCAAGTCCTCCCATGCTCGACATCCAGTTGCTGCGCAAAGACCTCGACGGCGTCGCCCAGCGCCTCGCCGATCGCGGCTACACCCTCGACATCGCCGCGTTCTCCGCCCTCGAAGCGGAACGCCGCGCGATCCAGACCCGCACCGAAGAGCTCCAGGCGCGCCGCAACAGCCTGTCGAAGCAGATCGGCGCGATGAAGGGGAAGGGCGAGGACACGTCGGCCGTGATGGCCGAGGTCGGCGGGATCGGCGACGAAATGAAGGCGGGAGAAGCCAAGCTCGGCGAGATCCAGGCGCGCCTGTCCGACCTGATGCTGGGCATGCCCAACGTCGCGCATGAAAGCGTGCCGGTCGGCAAGGACGAAGCCGACAACATCGAGGTGCGCCGCTGGGGCACGCCGCGCCAGTTCGATTTCGAGGTGAAGGATCACGTCGACGTCGGCACGCCGCTCGGCCTCGATTTCGAGACCGGCGCGAAGCTTGCCGGCGCGCGCTTCACGATGCTGCGCGGCGCGATCGCACGCCTGCACCGCTCGCTCGCGCAGTTCATGATCGACACGCACACGCAGCAGCACGGCTACACCGAGACGTACACGCCGTACATCGTGAACCCCGAGATCCTGTACGGCACGGGCCAGCTGCCGAAGTTCGCGGACGACATGTTCCGCGTCGAGAAGGGCGGCGAGGAGAACAAGGTCACGCAATACCTGATCTCCACGTCGGAAATCTCGCTGACGAACACCGTGCGCGAGTCGATCGTCGATGCGTCCGCGCTGCCGATCAAGCTGACCGCGCATTCCCCGTGCTTCCGCTCGGAAGCCGGTTCGTACGGTCGCGACACGCGCGGGATGATCCGCCAGCACCAGTTCGACAAGGTCGAGATGGTGCAGGTCGTCGCGCCGGAAGCGTCGTACGCGGCGCTCGACGAGATGGTCGGCCATGCGGAAGCGATCCTGCAGAAGCTCGGCCTGCCGTACCGCGTGATCACGCTGTGCACGGGCGACATGGGCTTCTCGGCCGCGAAGACGTTCGACCTCGAGGTGTGGCTGCCTGCGCAGAACACCTATCGCGAGATCTCGAGCTGCTCGAACACCGAGGCGTTCCAGGCGCGCCGGATGCAGGCGCGTTTCCGCAACGCGCAGGGCAAGCCGGAACTCGTGCATACGCTGAACGGTTCGGGTCTCGCAGTCGGCCGCACGCTCGTCGCAGTGCTGGAGAACTACCAGAACGCGGACGGCTCGGTTACGGTGCCGGAAGTGCTGCGTCCGTACATGGGCGGCATCGAGCGTATCGACGCGCCCGTGCAGGCGTCGTAAGATCGCGCTCCCGCAAGCTCTTGAAGTTCTCGTAAAAATATTTGCAAAAAGGGCTTGTGGGTTTCGAAGAGATCGTTCTATAATCTTTTCTTTCGCGGAAACGACCAACCGCGAAATGCAGTAAGCAGCAAGGAAGGAGAGGTGGCAGAGTGGTCGAATGTACCTGACTCGAAATCAGGCGTACGGTTTCCCCGTACCGTGGGTTCGAATCCCACCCTCTCCGCCAAAATACGAAGCCCCTTGATCCGGAAGGATCAAGGGGTTTTTCGTTTTGGGTTCGTGGAATGCGTGTCGTGTCGCAAGCCGTTGCAGCCGTAACAGCTCGACCGTCGGCATATCGGATCGTGCTGATGCGATGGCGCACACCACGTGCATGATCGTGCCGCGTCCTCGATACAGCTGCGCTGAATGGCAAACTCCGCGTCGGTCGTGCTGAATGCCGTGATGGATCGTGTCGACACCGACCCGGGGGGCACGACGTGATCGCGAGGATCGTATTCGGCGTGCTGTCGAGCGTCGTTGTGCGCCACTGGATGGCCGGGGCAGTGCCGTGCCGCGAATCACCTGCAGGCGTGCGGAGCAGGCTTTGAGAACCTGCCCTGACACATCGCACCACCTTGCCAGTTGGGCTGGGTGAAGATCCAGTTGCCAGGCGTGTTCGCCGAGTTCGAGCGGGAAATGGTCCGCCGGCGGACGACGATGCAGTCTTCGAAGGCGCGTTGTGTCCTTTATACAGTCCACGAAGCGTTGAGTACGAAGACGAGCGCCGCGCGCTATCGCGTCGACCAACACACCTGACCGGTGCTCTCTGCGTAAAGGCCATTTGCAGAGGGGGAGGGGGTATGCCACGCAGCCTGCGCTCCCCGTCCCCGGAGATTCGCGCTGCCAGCAGGCCGCGCTGAACCGCGCGACAAGCGTCACGACTTTGTATCAAAGCCGTCGTTCCAGGTTGCTCCGGGAGCAGTCGGACACACCTGACACTAGTCGCTTGGTCCATCACCCAGAACACGATGATTGGCGCGGCGCTTCCGCTGGATTATTTCTCGGCCGGATTTACTTCCGCGCGCTCCTCGGTCAGAGAAGGAAGCGGCGCCGTGATGGGGTGAATGCGCTGACCATTGTCAACGACACTGTCCATTGAGACGAAGGTAATGGTGCTGCCTGGAACGACGTAGAACGGTGCCTCGCTACCGCCTTGTTTCAGGAACATCACGTAACCGCGCTCATCGGTGCGCGACCAGGTGGCGGAGTCCCCCGTCGCGCCGGGGAGAACGGCGAAGGTGCCCGGATTTCCGCCGTTGCTGTTCCAGATGTTGATTGCCACGGACAGCGTATTGGGCGATCTGTTTACGATAATAATCTTGGCAGCAGCCATGATTTCACCTTTTTCTGTTTGGATTGATTTAATTCCAATTAAAAGAAGCGAGTGGCATTTCGTGATAATTGGATCGCTCATTGATTTGATGCGTATCGATTGGATAGTTGAATTCCATGTTGAATGAATTGAGTTTGATTTACTTTTTGTCTATCAGTTATTTATTTTTGTTGGTTTGCGGTGAGGCTATGGCATTCGATGTGCTGTAATAATTTGACTGAATAATCGGTGGCGTCGATTGTGAAGAGACTTGCTTTGTCGATTAAACAGGAAGTCGGATTTTCGTGATCTGCAGGACGGCACGATGTCCGGCCTCGAACTCGACATACCGGCTGGGCGAAGTGACCATCTGGAAGCGGCTGCGTGCGTTATGCGCTGCGACCGCCCCTATGGTGTGCTCGCGCCAGGGCGCGCGCGACGCATCCAGCCTGATCGTGCTGAGCGGCTTGACCGCTCGCGGTCGCTTTTCGCCGCTTTCTTCAGCTTTAAGCCCGCGCTTCCGGCGCCGTTAACACGGGGCGGTGGCCGGCGCCCGTGCCGGACCGCATCGTTCCCCGTCGATTCAAGGTCCCATGAAGCTGAGCTACAAGATTCCCCTCGCATTCGCCGTCGCGCTGCTGCTGATGTTCTGTGGCGCGCTGTACGGCATCCACATTCTCAATCGCTCGATCAATACGTTCGCCGAAGACGTGCAGACGAACGTCGGCGACGAACGGCTCGTGTCGGCCACGCTCGTGCAGTTCAAGCTGCAGGTGCAGGAATGGAAGGACACGCTGTTGCGCGGCAAGCAACCCGCGAAGCTCGACCAGTACTGGCAGGCGTTCCAGACGCGCGAGCGGACGGTCGATACGCTCGCCGCGCAGCTCGTGCATCAGTTGCCGCCCGGCGAGAGCCGCTCGCTCGTCGAGCAGTTCATGCGCGCGCACACGGCGATGGGCGAGGGTTACCGGCGAGGGTTCGACGCATTCAAGGCTGCCGGCTTCGAGCCGTCGGCCGGCGATGCCGCCGTGGCGGGCGTCGACCGCGAACCCGCGGCGCTGCTGGAGCGGGCCGCGAAGTCGATCGCCGACGAGAGTGCCGCCGTGTCGGCGCAGGCGAGCCGCGACGCGCAGCATGCAACCACCGCGAGCCTCGTGCTGATGCTGGTCGTGCTCGGCGTCGCGATGGTCGGCGCGTTCCTGTTCAGTCGCGCGATCCTGCGTCCGCTCGACCGCGCGGTGGCATGCGCGCAGGCCGTCGCCGAAGGCGACCTGACGCGCGACGTCGATGCGGCCGGCCGCGACGAGATCGCCGATCTGCTGCGCGCGTTGCAGACCATGCAGACGAGCCTGTCGGGCGTGGTGCTCGAAGTGCGCACGCACGCCGAAGCCGTCGCGACGGCGAGTGCACAGATCGCGTCGGGCAATCACGACCTGTCGGCGCGTACCGAGGCGCAGGCCGCGTCGCTCGAGGAGACGGCCGCCAGCATGACCGAACTCACGGGCATCGTCCGCCAGTCGGCCGAGCACGCGCAGCACGCGGCGCAACTGGCGCACGACGCGTCGAACATCGCGGCGGCAGGCGGCGGCGTGATGACCGATGCCGTCGGTACGATGAACGGTATCGCCGACAGCTCGGCGAAGGTCGGCGAGATCATCGCGGTGATCGACGGCATCGCGTTCCAGACCAACATCCTCGCGCTGAACGCGGCGGTCGAGGCGGCGCGCGCGGGCGAGCAGGGGCGCGGCTTCGCCGTCGTCGCGGCGGAAGTGCGTACGCTCGCGCAGCGCAGCGCCGCCGCCGCGAAGGAGATCAAGGGGCTCATCGAGCAGTCGACGAAGCGGGTCGACGAGGGCGCCGTGCTGATCGGCCGTGCGGGCGAATCGATTCACGAGATCGTCGGCGCGGTGCAGCGCGTCACGACGATCGTCGGCGAGATCTCGTCTGCGTCGCAGGAGCAGAGCGGCGGCATTCAACAGGTGAACATCGCGGTGACGCAGATGGACGAAGCGACGCAGCGCAATGCGGCGCTCGTCGAGCAGGCATCTGCCGCGACGCAGGCGCTGGCCGAGCAGGCGAGCGCGCTGCGGCATGCAGTGGCCGTGTTCAGGCTGCCGGAAATGGCGTGACGGCTGCGCCGCCGCGCCGGACTTCAACGGAACCGGGGGCGGCGTCGGCCTTGGGCCGCGCGCCGGCGCGCACCGGCCCGTCCCCCGAGATCAAGCCGCGGCCGGATATTGCGCGAGCACCCGGGCGCGGATAGACGGCTTGATATTCGATTGCGCCATGTTGCCGCCGTAGTGCGCGACGACACGTGGATTCATCACGCGATACCAGAGCGGCGGCACGTACGCGAACAGGATCATCGTCGCGTAGCCGGCCGGCAGTTGCGGCGCATCGTCGAAGTGGCGCAGCGCCTGGTACGAGCGCGTCGGATTCGCGTGATGGTCGGCGTGCCGCTGCAACTGGTACAGGAACAGGTTGGTGACGACGTGATTGCTGTTCCACGAGTGCTGCGGCGTGCAGCGTTCGTAGCGGCCGCTCGGAAGCTTGCGGCGGCCGAGCCCGTAGTGCTCGACGTAGTTCACGACTTCGAGCAGCGACGCGCCGTAGACGGCCTGGATCACGAGGAACGGGATCACGACCTTGCCGGCCATCGCGATCGCGATGCCCCACACGACGACGGTCATCGCCCATGCGTGCAGCACCTCGTTGCGCCAGGTCCACGGCGAATGCCCGAGCCGTTCGAGGCGCGCCTTCTCGAGCCGCCACGCCGAGCGGATGCTGCCGGTCACGGTGCGCGGCAGGAACGCCCAGAACGATTCGCCGTAGCGCGCGCTTGCCGGATCCTCGGCCGTCGCCACACGCACGTGGTGGCCTCGGTTGTGCTCGACGTAGAAGTGCCCGTATGCAACCGGCGCGAGCGTGATTTTCGCGAGCCAGCGCTCGAAGCGGTCGGTTTTATGCCCGAGCTCGTGCGCGGTATTGATCGAGATGCCCGTCGCGGCGCCGAGCGACAGCGCGAAGCCGACGTAGTCGTACCATGCGAGCGCATGCGTGCCGACGATCCAGACGCACACGAAGAACGCGACGTATTCGACGAAGGTCGCGAGATAGACGATCAACCGGTAGTAGCGCTCCCGTTCGAGGTGCGGCACGACGTCCTCGGGCGGGTTGTCGCGATCGTCGCCGATCAGCGTGTCGAGGATCGGGATCACGCCGAACGCGAACAGCGGGCCGAACCACCAGAACACGTGCAGGCCCGTTGACAGCGCGAGCTGGGCGGCGAGGATCGGCAGCGTGATCGTCAGCGCGCCGAGCAGCCACAGGTAACGCTTGCCATCCGACCAAACCGAAGCCGATTCGTTGGTCATTGCCATTGTCTCCCTCCTGCCGGCCAGCCCGAGGGCGGCCGCCTGTACGGTTGTTCGAATTCTCGTTGGTCCGCGACGCACGCGCGGTTACACCGGATCGTCACCCGGTTCTGCCTGTTATACGACCCAAGCGCGCGCTTGCCAAACTCCCGCACTAGGCGTGAGGCTCCAAACGGAGGGGCGCGTGCCGCGCAGGCAGGGAAGGGCCCGTGCAAGCTGATTGAAACATGCGGGAAACGTCGGCTCGACCCGCGCGGGCGGCCGGTTTGTCAGACGGATGGAGCGCCGTGACGCGTGCGGGTGTCGGTGCAACTGGTTTGCAACAAATGTTGCGATGCAATATACGGAAGGCGGCAGTGCTCGAGATACCGATTTTCGGGGTTACCAATCTTACGGATCATTACGACTTCCGCGCTGAATTTCGCAGGGCTCGACGGGCAACTGCCGCGTGTCGCAAGGCGACTGGCGTCATGCGTCGAACGAAGCCGCCGCGGCCGTCGTTCGGCAGCATGCATCGACGCGGCGATGCTGCACCTGCACACTGGCTGGCCGCATGGCTGCCGGCGGTGGCTGATGCCTTTCGATTCGCGCCGCCATTTGAAAATAACGATTTGACTCATGCCCCGCTTTCGGTTGAAGCTAATAGCTTGCTGTCCGAAGGGGGCTGTGCCTGCATGAGTTCGACCTTGACCGTTCGTCGTATCGTTGCCGACCAGGGCGGCGTGTATCGCGAACTCCGCGCCGCATCGCTGCGCGAGCCCTACGCGCCCGGCGAAGCGCCGGAGGCCGAATTGCTGAACGTCGAAACGGACGCAGCGTCGGCGATTGCCGCGCAGCGCGCCGTGTCCGACGAGTCGACGACTTTCCTGCTGTATACCGAAGGCCATCCGGCCGGCATGATCGGCGCGTATTTCGACAATACGCCCGATCGGCGCGCGTTCGTCAGCGAGCTGTGGGTTGCGCACGCGGTGCGTCATCTGCGCGGCGGCGTGCTGCTGCTGGAGACGGCCACCGCCTGGCTCGCCGAGCGCGGTGCCCAGGACGTCTACGCATGGATTGCCGATGCGAACCGCAACGCGATCCGCTTCTACGAACGTGCGGGTTTCGGCAATACCGGCGAACACGCGCCGATCGCGCGGATGCCCGGCGCGATGAAATCGCTGTAC
This sequence comes from Burkholderia sp. Ac-20345, assembly GCF_017104825.1. NCBI lineage: Bacteria > Pseudomonadati > Pseudomonadota > Betaproteobacteria > Burkholderiales > Burkholderiaceae > Burkholderia > Burkholderia sp. Ac-20345. The sequence goes on from NZ_JAAGPO010000176.1 coordinate 21,806, forward strand.
GTGTCGCAAATGAAGCACTGACGTGATGTCAGAACGCGGGCCGCACGGCGCGATGAAGATCCGGTCGCCCGCTTGCCTGCCCGCCCGCCGGTTGCGCACCCTCCCGGGCCGCCGCCACCCGGTTCCCCAAAAATAATGGCCGCGCGCGTGGACGCCTGTAAAATACGCAAAAAATTTTTGCAGAGTGTCCATGTCGCTTAAAAAATCGCCATTCTTCGAGCTGCGCAGCGGATCGGTCGATACGTTGCTGTTCACCGTGAAGACGACCGATCTCGATGCGTTGCGTACCGAACTGGTCAAGCGCTTCGAAGCGACCCCCGAGTTTTTCGCCGACGATGTCGTCGCGATCGACGTCCGCCGCCTGGCTGACGGCGAACGCGTCGCGCTGGCGGACATCCGCCAGATGCTGAACGACGTGCGGATGCGCCCGGTGGGCGTCGTCGCGCTGGCAACGCAGGGCTGGGCGGGGGAGGCCGGCCTGCCGTTGCTCGAGGCGCGCGATCGCCGCGCGCCGGCCGCGAAGCACGCTGACGAAGCCGAACCGGCGCCGGCGCCCGTCGCCGAAGCCGCCGCCGCTCCGGCAGCCGAACCGGCGCAGGAACCCGCGCCGACGTTGTTGCAGGCGGGGGGCCAGACGCTCGTGATCGACCGGCCGTTGCGTTCGGGGCAGCAGATTTACGCGAAAGGAGACCTCGTGGTGCTCGCGCCGGTCAGTCACGGCGCGGAGATCATCGCGGAAGGCAATATCCACATCTACGCGCCGTTGCGCGGCCGCGCACTCGCGGGCGTGCACGGCAATCACGATGCGCGCATTTTCTGCACGTGTCTCGAGCCGGAACTGATTTCGATCGCGGGTATCTATCGAACAACCGAGAACCCGTTGCCCGCCGAAGTACTGGGCAAATCGGTGCAGATCCGGCTCGAAGAGGAAAAACTGATGATCGAACCGCTGCGCCTGACGTAATACACGCGGTGCGCTCCGGATCGATCGGCTCTCATTGACGAACACAGGGTATTGGGTAAATGGCAAAAATCATCGTGGTGACCTCGGGCAAGGGCGGCGTGGGCAAGACGACGACGAGCGCGAGCTTTGCGTCCGGTCTCGCGCTGCGCGGCCACAAGACGGCCGTGATCGACTTCGACGTCGGCCTGCGTAACCTCGATCTCATCATGGGCTGCGAACGCCGCGTGGTGTACGACCTCGTGAACGTGATCCAGGGCGAAGCGAACCTGAACCAGGCGCTGATCAAGGACAAGAAGTGCGAGAACCTGTTCATCCTGCCGGCGTCGCAGACGCGCGACAAGGATGCGCTGACGCGCGAAGGCGTCGAGAAGGTGCTGAACGACCTCGTCGCGATGGACTTCGCCTACATCGTCTGCGATTCGCCGGCCGGTATCGAGGCAGGCGCGCTGCATGCGATGTACTTCGCGGATGAAGCGCTGATCGTCACGAACCCGGAAGTGTCGTCGGTGCGCGATTCCGACCGCATTCTCGGCATCCTGTCGTCGAAGACGAAGCGCGCGACCGAAGGCAAGGATCCGATCAAGGAACACCTGCTGATCACGCGCTACAGCCCGAAGCGCGTCAGCGAAGGCGAGATGCTGTCGCTCGAGGACATCAGCGAGATCCTGCGCATCAAGCTGATCGGCGTGGTGCCCGAGTCGGAAGCCGTGCTGCATGCATCGAACCAGGGTCTGCCGGCCGTCCATATCGACGGCACGGACGTTGCGGAAGCGTACAAGGACGTCGTCGCGCGTTTCCTCGGCGAAGACAAGCCGCTGCGCTTCACCGATTACCAGAAGCCGGGCCTGCTGCAGCGCCTCTTCGGCAGCAAGTAACGGAGGCCGCCCATGTCCATCCTTTCGTTTCTCCTCGGCGAGAAGAAAAAGTCCGCATCGGTTGCGAAGGAGCGCCTGCAGCTCATCATCGCGCACGAGCGCGTCGGCGGCCGTCCGCCGGCCGACTACCTGCCGGCGCTGCAGAAGGAGCTGGTCGCGGTCATCTCGAAGTACGTCCATATTTCGAACGATGACATCCGCGTGAGCCTCGAGCGCCAGGACGATCTCGAAGTCCTCGAAGTGAAGATCGAGATCCCGCAAGCCTGACCGTTGCGGGTATCCCTCCGTACGGCGGCACTCGCCGCCGTGCGCGTCTTACGCCCTGTTGCACTTTCGGGCACGCCGTAACACGGCGTCTGTCGGCCGTAACCGCACCTCCCGCATTGAACGAATACGCTCGCGTAACTTGTTCAACCAGGAGGTTGTGATGGCTGTCTCTACTGTTCAACGTCGTATCGTTTCGCTCGCCCTGTTTGCCGCGGGCCTGTCAGCCGTCGTCGCGCCGTTTGCCGCGCATGCGGACGAGATTCTCGTCGGCACGCCCGTGATCGTGCCGCAGGGCCGTGTGGTCGTCGCCGAGCCGGTCGCCGTGCGCACCGAGGAAATCGTCGTCGTCGCGCCGAATGCGCCGCCGCCGGTGCGCTACGAGGTCGTGCCGGCTTCGCGCGTGGGCTACGTGTGGGATCGCGGACACTGGCACTGGGAGCATGGCCGCTACGTGTGGATCGGCGGCCACTGGCAAGCCGAGCGCGTCGGCATGCAATGGGTGCCGGGCCATTGGGACCAGCGCGGTCCGAACTGGTTCTGGACTCGTGGCCACTGGGCGTGATGGAGGCGGGCGATGAAAAGAACAGCAATCGCCATCGCGCTCGTCGCGATCACGCTGGCCGGATGCATCGTCGTGCCGGCGCGGCCCGTGTACTACCGGCCGGCACCCGTCGTGATCTACTGAGCGTCGCGCGAACCGGTCTGCGCCGGGCCGTTCGTCCCGGCTGCGGCCGGTTCGTCGTCGTGCGGTGCCGGCGCATTTGCTGCGCCTTCGGCCGGCGCGGCGGCGGGGGACACTTCACCGCCTTCGTCGCGCAGCGTGTCGAGCGGGTCGGCGGGCGCGGCGGCCGCATCCTGCGGCTCGGTGACGCCGGTTGCCGCCGTCACCGAG
>NZ_JAAGPO010000177.1:0-25037 GCF_017104825.1 Burkholderia sp. Ac-20345
GCCGCCTACCGGCATCTGGGGCGGGCTGTGGAGCCTGCCGCACGCGGACGGCGACGCCGCGCTCGCGGAACTCGCGCGCGGCTTCGGCGGCGGCGGCACGGTGCCGCTCGCGCCGCTCATGCACACGTTTACGCATTTCCGGCTTGAGATCGAGCCGCGGCTGAGCGACATGGCCGACGGTGGCGGCCTGTCTTCGGGCGCGCGGGATGCGGATACTGCCTGGGTGCCGCTGAGCCGGCTCGATGCGTATGGCGTGCCGGCGCCCGTGCGCAAGCTGCTCGATGCGCTGAGCGGGCCGCTGTTGTAACGAAGGGGGAGGGGCGCGCGCTCAAGAAAACGCCGGGCCGTCCCACGTTTTCCTGCCCCCCTCGGGGGGGCTGGCGCGAGGGGGCCCTTTATAACCAGCCGTGCCGGTCGAGCACGTGGTGCACGGCGTCGATGCGCGCGCCGACGTCCGGAAACTCCATCAGCTTCTGCCGCGCGCGCAGGTCGAGCGGCAGCAGTTCCGCGAGGCGATTCGACACCCAGCTCGGATCGTCGAGGCGGAACGGTTCGCCGAACGGCATCTTGCCCGGTTCGGATTTCTTCAGCGCGTCGATGATGCGCTCGAGCACTTCGGCGCACGAGCCGAACTGCGCGAGCGTCTGCTCGCCTTCGAGCGGGATGTCGTCGGGCAGCGGCTCCGCGATGCCGACCAGCAGCCCGTTGCCTTCGACGCGATACGACAGCAGCTCGAAACGCTGCGTGCCGACCGCCTGCAGGTAAAGCATGCCGAATTCGCCGGTATCGCACTCGGTGATGCGTGCCATGCAGCCGATGGTCTCGGGCACCGACACGGCGCCGTCCTGCGCGACCTCGGGCCCGCTCTTCAGCAGGCACACGCCGAACGGCGCGTCGTCGCGCAGGCACGAGCGGGACATGTCGAGGTAGCGTGCCTCGAACACCTTGAGCGGGAGCAGCCCCCCCGGAAACAGCACCGTGTGCAGCGGAAACAGCGGCAGGTCGATCAGGGTGGTCGATAGGGAGGACATGGCGCGCGGGCGTTGGGGCGTGCGTCGCTAGGGTCGGTTGACCTCGGAGACGAGCCGCGACGACGCGTCGACATCCACTGGCGCGTCACGATGCCGCACGATCACGTTCGCGTCGTGCGCAAGGCGCGCGGCGAGCGTTTCCGCGATGAACACCGAACGATGCTGCCCGCCCGTGCAGCCGATGGCGACGGTCAGGTAGCTGCGGTTGTCATCGCGGAAGTGCGGCAGCCATTTCAACAGGAACGCATGGATGTCGTCGATCATCTGGTGGACGATCGGCAGTGCGTCGAGAAAGGCGATGACCGGTTGGTCGAGCCCGGTGAGCGGGCGCAACTCGTGGTCGTAGTACGGATTCGGCAGCGCGCGCACGTCGAACATCAGGTCGGCGTCGAGCGGCACACCGCGCTTGAAGCCGAACGATTCGAACATCACCATCAGGTCGTTGTTCTTCTGCTCGATGAAGCGCTTGACCCACGTACGCAGCGCGTTCGCGCGCAGCGTGCTCGTGTCGATCTGGTGGCCGAATTCGGCGAGCGGCGCGACGAGATGGCGTTCGCGCTCGATCGCTTCCTCGAGCGACGACAGCAGGCCGACGTCCGCATCGTGCGACAGCGAGCCCGACAGCGGATGGCGGCGGCGCGTTTCGGAGAAGCGCTGGATCAGTGCCTGGGTGCTTGCATTGAGGAACAGCACGCGCACGTCGTGCTCGCGCGACAGATCGCGGATCAGGCCGGGCATCTCGTCGAGCGACGCGCTCGAGCGCGCGTCGATCGCGACCGCGAGCCGGTGCTGGCCCTCTCCGGCGAGGTAGAGGGCGAGTTCGGGGAGCACGTGCGGCGGCAGGTTGTCGACGCAGTAATAGCCTGCGTCTTCGAGCGCGTTCAGCGCGACGGACTTGCCTGAGCCGGAGATGCCGGTGATGAGGACGATGCGCATGGGAAGCAGTGAATCCTGACGTTTCATCATAGCACCGGCCAGACGCGTCGGCGTTGCGTGGCCGGCGCGTGCGGGTTACACCAGTTTGCCGGGGAACTGACTGTCGGGATCTTGCATCGCGAGTCGTTGCCGATCCATGAAATCGCGCAACGTGTCGATTCCGCGCAACTGCAGGATCGTGTTCCGGACGGCCGCCTCGACGAGCACCGCGAGGTTGCGGCCGGCCGCGACCTGGATCGTGACCTTGCTGATCGGCAAGCCGAGCACGTCGACGGTCTGGCTTTCGAGCGGCAGGCGCTGGAATTCGCCGTCGGGGCGCCGCACGAGCTGGACGATCAGCTTCAGCTTCATTTTCCGCCGCACGGCGGTTTCGCCGAAGATCGTCTTGATGTCGAGCAGGCCGAGGCCGCGCACTTCGAGCAGGTTCTGCAGCAGCGGCGGGCAGCGCCCTTCGACGAAATCGGGGCCAAGTCGGACGAAATCGACCGCGTCGTCGGCGACGAGGCCGTGGCCGCGGCTGATCAGCTCGAGGCCGAGTTCGCTCTTGCCGAGGCCCGAATCGCCGGTCAGCAGCACGCCCATCCCGAGGATGTCGATGAACACGCCGTGCAGCGTCGCGCGCGGCGCGAGGATGCGCGACATGTAGAGCCGCAGGCTGTCGATCACCGCGGCGGCCGACATCGGCGTCGTGAACAGCGGGGTCGACGAGCGCGTGCAGCGCAGCACGAGTTCGGGCGGCGCCGCGGCGCCGCCGGCGACGACGAGGAACGGCGGTTCGAGCGCGATCAGCTCGGCCATGTGGCGCGAGCGGTCTTCGTCGGTCTGCCGCTGGTAGTAGTCGATTTCGGCTTCGCCGAGCACCTGGATCCGGTTCGGGTGGATCAGGTTCAGGTGGCCGACGAGGTCGGCGCTCGAGGTTGCATTGCCGACGGTGTCGGCCGAAAAGCCGCGCTCCCAGCCTTCATGCCCCGTCAGCCAGCTCAGTTTCAGCGTGGCCGCGTTGTCGTCGAAGATGCTCTGGGCGTTGATGCTGGACGTATCCATGACTCTCGTCACTCCAATGGGCCGGTGCGTGCGCGCGGCGACGGGCGTCGCCATGCCGGGCCGGCGCCGGGCGGCCCTGAACGGCGGCGTGTGCCGCCGCGTACGGGAAAATATTCCGCCCGGATCAACTCAAGGTTGCCACTGAGTGAGCAGGCGATGCAACTCGGCGATATCCGTTTCGTTGTGCAGACGCTCGCGTGCGTCGCGATCGGACAGCAGTTGCGCGATTTCCGACAGGATCTCGAGGTGCTGCTGGGTGGCTTGCTCGGGCACGAGCAGGAAAATCAGGAGGCCGACCGGCTGGCCGTCGGGGGCTTCGAACGGGATCGCATCGGCGAGCCGGACGAACGCGGCGAGCGGGTGCTTGAGACCCTTGATGCGCCCGTGCGGAATCGCGACGCCTTCGCCGAGCCCGGTCGAGCCGAGGCGCTCGCGCGCGAACAGGTTGTCCGTGACGGTGCTGCGGGCGATGCCGTTCTGATTCTCGAACATCAGCCCGGCTTGTTCGAACACGCGTTTCTTGCTGGTGACTGAGAGGTCGATGACGACGTTCTCTATGGGCAGGATTTTGGCTAGGCGATTCATGTTGGCAGGCGATTGGGCGGCCTGGGGTCTCCTTGCGGCGGCAGACTGATTATCCATGTTCGGCGATATCAAGGCATTCGGCATCGGCAACCTGCAAGGCAGCTACCGCATCCCGCGCCCCCCGGCGATAACCGGAACATTATAGAGCACAGCCGCGTGCGTGGCGCAGCGCGGACGGACCGGTTGCACCACTGCGCGGAGTCGCAAAAAAAACGCCCGGCGAACCGGGCGACGTGTGTGTTGCGGTGAAGGTTACTGCGGCGGCAGTTCGATCTGGTCGATCGACGGTTGAAGCTTGATCGGGTCGTGCGCATGCGTTTGCAGGCGCTCCATGTGCTTGACGACCTGGCGGTCCAGCTTGTCGATCAGCAGGTCGATCGCTGCGTACAGGTTGCCGTTCGCGCTTTCGACGAAGATGTCCTTGCCCTTCAGGTGCAGATTGATTTCCGCGCGCTGCTGCTTGTCCTTTTCCTTGTGGTTGTCGACCGAGAGGATCACAGTGCCATCGATCACCTGATCGCTATGCCGTAGCACCCGGTCCAGCTTGGTGATCACGTATTCGCGAATTGCAGGCGTGACTTCGAGATGATGTCCACTGATCTTCAGGTTCATAGTGCTTCTCCAAGCGAGTGACCACGCGGCCGCATCGAGGCGGCGCTCCGGTCGACTTGCCCGTGCCGCACGAGGCGGTGTATCGCGGACAGGTCGCCCGGCCTGTTCCCCGTATGCGCGGTGGCCGGAACACGCCTGCCGCCGGGCAGGCAGCAGGCTTAAAGAGACTTGCGCAGATTCACTGCCGGGATCTTGAGGGCTTCGCGATACTTCGCAACCGTGCGGCGCGCGACCACGAATCCTTGTTCTGCCAGCAGCTCGGCAATGCGGCTGTCCGAAAGTGGCGATTTAGGGTCTTCAGCTCCTATCAGTTGCTTGATGAGGGCTCGGATGGCTGTCGACGAAGCGGCGCCACCGGTGTCGGTCGAAACGTGAGATCCGAAGAAGTACTTAAATTCAAGCGTCCCGAACGGGGTCAGCATGTACTTCCCGGTTGTCACACGGCTGACAGTCGACTCGTGTAGGCCCAGCGTATCAGCTATTTCCCGCAAAACCAAGGGGCGCATGGCAATTTCACCGTGCGCAAAGAAGTTCTTTTGACGCTCGACAATCGCCTGCGCGACACGCAGGATCGTGTCGAATCGCTGCTGGATGTTCTTGATCAGCCAGCGTGCTTCCTGGAGCTGCTGTTTGAGCGAACCGGCCGACGGATCGCCGCGGCTGTTGCGCAGGATGTTCGCGTAGAGGTTGTTGATCCGCAGGCGCGGCACGACCTCCGGATTGAGCTCCGCGAGCCATCCCTGGCCGGCCTTCTTCACGATGATGTCGGGCACGACGTAGTCGGCCTCGGCCTTGCCGTATGCGGCGCCGGGGAACGGCTCCAGCGAGCGGATCAGCGTGTGCGCGTCGCGCAGCGCGTCGTCGCTCGCCTTCAGATGCTTGCGAAGCCGCGTGAAGTCGCGTGCGGCGAGCAGTTCGAGATGCTGCGACACGATCTCGAGCGCGAGCGTGCGTGTCGGGGACGGATCGAGGCGCAGCAGCTGCAGCTTCAGGCACTCGGATGCCGAACGGGCACCGACCCCGGCCGGGTCGAAGCTGTGCAGCAGCGCGAGCGCCGCGTTCAGTTCGTCGCAGTCGATCTCCAGCTCGGACGGCAGGTCGGCGAGCACTTCGTCGAGCGTGGCGGTCAGGTAGCCGTCGTCGTCGAGCGATTCGATCAGGAACATCACGAGCGCACGATCGCGCGGGCCGGCCTGCGTGACGCGCAACTGCGCGGACAGGTGGTCGCGCAGCGACGTCGCCGCTTCCTGCACCTGCAGCGGCGGGAGGTCGTCGTCATCGGACGCGCCGCTCGAGCGGCCGAATTCGTCGAGGTTCCACTGCGGGCCGTCGTTGCCGTCGCCGGACGCGTAGCTGTCGTATTCATCCGCGCCGGCCGGCTCGTCGCGCTCGGCGCGATCGCTCGACGAACTGCCGCTGTTCATCGAAGCCGGCTCGGTGTTCTGTGCGGGAGGCGTCTGCGCGATCAACGATCCGTCCGCTGCGACACGCAGCGGGCTCGCGATCCATTCGTCGTCATTCTCGAGCAGCGGGTTCTGCGCGACGGCCATCGCGACTTCCTGCTGCAATTCGAGCGTCGACAACTGCAGGAGCCGGATCGACTGCTGTAGCTGGGGCGTCAGCGCCAGATGTTGCGACAGGCGGAGTTGAAGGCTGGCTTTCATGGCGAGGAGGGAGTCATACCGGCAGTTTGCCACGACCCAGGCGCGTTGAGCCATCCGCGATTACGCGCGGCGCGCCGCCCGGCCGCGGGCATGGCCGCGAAGCAGGGCGCGGCCCCGCGCGGCGGCGCCGGGCGGGGTGCAGCCAGCCACGAGGGAGAGTTACATCCGGAAGTGTTCGCCGAGGTACACGCGGCGCACGCTCTCGTTTTCGATGATTTCGCTCGGCGCACCGGCGGCGAGCACCGAGCCGTCGCTGATGATGTAAGCGTGGTCGCAGATGCCGAGCGTTTCGCGGACGTTGTGATCGGTAATCAGCACGCCGATGTTGCGCTGCTTCAGGAACTTGACGATCTTCTGGATCTCGAGCACCGCGATCGGGTCGACGCCGGCGAACGGTTCGTCGAGCAGGATGAAGTTCGGGTTGGTTGCCAGCGCGCGCGCGATTTCGACCCGGCGCCGCTCGCCGCCCGACAGCGACAGCGCGGGGTTCTCGCGCAGGTGGCCGATCTGCAGCTCGTCGAGCAGCGCTTCGGCGCGCGACGAAATCGCGTCCTTCGACAGCCGCTTGCCGTCTTCGCCATACTGCAGCTCGAGCACCGCGCGGATGTTCTCCTCGACGGTCAGCTTGCGGAACACGGACGCTTCCTGCGGCAGGTACGACAGGCCGAGCGAGGCGCGCTTGTGGATCGGCAGCAGGCTGATCGAGCTGCCGTTCAGCGAGATCTCGCCCGCGTCGAGCGGCACGAGGCCGACGATCATGTAGAACGACGTGGTCTTGCCGGCGCCGTTCGGGCCGAGCAGGCCGACGACTTCGCCGCTCTTCACGTCGAGCGATACGTCCTTGACGACCGTGCGCGAGCCGTAGCGCTTCTTCAGGTTGCGGACGACGAGCGAGCTCGTGGTGCCGGCCGGCTGGCGGTTCGGTAACGCGTTCATTGGCCCGGCGCCCCCTGGATCGTGGTCGACGGCGACAGCTTTGCCGGCGCGCCGTTCAGCGGCGCGGGGCCGCCGTTCTTCGGCGACAGCATCGCGCGCACGCGGCCGTTCGGGTTGCCCGGCGCGGCGACGTCCTTGCCGCCCTTCGCGGTATAGAAGTCGCGCTGGCCGTCGTACGTGATCACGCTGCCGTGCACGGTATCGGCGACGGTCGACGAGCCCTGCAGGCGGCGCACGGTCGCGGCGGTGGTCAGCGTGGTCAGGTCCTGCTTGCCGTCGTAGTCGATGCGCTCGGCGTCGCCGTCGATGTACTCGTCGAGGCCTTCGCGCTTCTGGCGGAACGTTGCGTGCTTCTTGCCGCTGCCGAACGAGGTCGCGTACTGATAGCCTTCCGGGTCCTGGCGCACTTCGACGCGATCACCCTTGATGATGATCGTGCCCTTCGTGATCACGACGTTGCCGGTTGCGACCGTGACCTGCTTCAGGTCGTCATAGGTCAGGTTGTCGGCCTCGACGTTGATCGGCTTGCTCTGGTCGGCCTTCTCGGCATGGGCGAGCGGCGCCAGCCCGACCAGCGGGAGCGCCACGAGCGTCGCGGCAAGCGCGGCGCGGACGGCGCGCGCAGCGCCGCCGGAAATCAGTCGAGGGAACGGTTCGTTCATGCAGTCACGTGAGGGATGCGTCACTTGGGTTGACCTTTCGAGCCGCCGGACGTGTCCGCCGCGGCGATCGTGCCGCGCACGTTGCCGTAAAGCTCGATGACCCGGGTGACGTTGTTGTACTTCATGCCGTCGGTCGCGTTGACGAGCGACAGGCCGCGCTGAAGTTTAACCGGCTTTTCGGTCTGGATCACATCGTCATTGACGAAGATCCGGAAATGCTGGGAATCGGCCTGCATCTGCGGATCGCCGCCGCCGGCCGCGCGCAGGATGCGTGCGTCGTCGTACAAGTCGACGATCGACACGTCGCCGTTGACGGTGCCGCGCTTCGAGGTGGTCGTCACGACCGGCTTGCCGGGCTGGAATGCGCGCATGGCCGGATCGGTCAGGTCGCTGTTTTCAGTGTCTTCGTAATGGATCAGCTTCGCGGCCGTCAGCCGGTACTGGGTCGAGCCGGACTGGTCGAGTTCGGTGACCGAGAAGTTGTCCGCGAAATAGTCGGGCGTATGGCGCTTCGGCTGCACGGTGCCCTCGCCGGGCGGCGGCAGCGTGGCCTGCAGCAGCCACCAGGTGATGCCCGCGAGCGCGGCGACCGCGGCGAGCGGCAGCAGCTGGGTCCAGCGGAAATGCGTGTTCATCCGTCAGGCTCCGCAGGCGGCCGCGAGCAGCGCGTCGTAGCGGCGCTGGGCGCGCAGGATCGCGTCGCAGACTTCGCGGACGGCGCCGTGGCCGCCGCGGGCCTCGGCCACCCAGTGCGCGCGGGCGATCACCTCGGGGTGCGCATTCGCGGGGGCGGTCGCGAAGCCGCAGCGCAGCATCACGGGCAGGTCGGGCCAGTCGTCGCCCATGTAACCGCACTGGTCGGCGGTGAGGCCGAGCGATGCGATCAGGTCGGCGAACACGGTGAGCTTGTTCTCGACGCCCTGGAACAGGTGCGCGATCTTCATTTCCTTCGCGCGCGCCGCGACGATCTCCGAGCGGCGGCCCGTGATGATCGCGGTTGCGATGCCGGCCTCGCCGAGCAGCTTCACGCCGTGGCCGTCGAGCGAATTGAACGACTTCATCGCGTCGCCGGCTGCCGTAAACAGCAGGCCGCCGTCGGTCAGCACACCGTCGACGTCGAAAATCATCAGCTTCACGCGGCTCGCGCGTTCGGCCGCAGTCAGCGCTGCGCTCATCAGATCACCTTCTTCGAAAACAGGTCGTGCATGTTCAGCGCGCCGATCAGCACGCCGTTCGCATCGACCACCAGCATCTGGTTGATCCGGTGGCGCTCCATCAGTTCCACGGCCTCGACCGCCAGATGATCCGGCGCGACCGTGCGCGGGTCGCGCGTCATCACGTCGGTGATGGGCAGCGTGCGGAAGTCGCCGTCACGCGCGAGCACGCGGCGCAGGTCGCCATCGGTGAAGATGCCGGCGACCTTGCCGCCGGCGTCGACCACGGCGGTCATGCCGAGGCGCTTCGCGGTGATCTGGAACAGGGCGTCCGACAGCGTCGCGTCGAGCCCGACGGACGGGACGTCGTCGCCCGAGCGCATCACGTCGCGCACGTAGGTGAGCAGGCGCCGGCCGAGTGCGCCGCCCGGGTGCGAGCGCGCGAAATCTTCCGAGCCGAAGCCGCGCGCGTCGAGCACGGCAACGGCGAGCGCGTCGCCGAGCGCGAGCGCGGCAGTCGTGCTCGCGGTGGGCGCGAGGTTCATCGGGCAGGCCTCTTTCGAGACCGCGGCGTTCAGGTTCACGTCGGCGAGCGTGCCGAGGCTCGATTCCGCGCGGCCCGTGATCGCGATCAGCTTCGCGCCGATCCGCTTCACGAGCGGCAGGATCGCGACGAGTTCTTCCGATTCGCCTGAATAGGAGATGCCGATGAAGACGTCGTCCGAGGTGACCATCCCGAGGTCGCCGTGGCTGGCCTCGGCAGGGTGGACGAAGAAGGCCGGCGTGCCGGTGCTGGCCAGCGTGGCCGCGATCTTGCGGGCGATATGCCCCGATTTGCCGATACCGGACACCACCACGCGGCCGCGGCAGCCGAGCAGCAGCGCAACGGCCTGGACGAAGCCGCCGTTGAGCTGGTCGCGCAGCGCGCGCACGGCGTCCGCCTCGATGTCGAGCACGTCGCGGGCGAGCGCGAGCGCCCGGTCATCATTGATTTTCGCTATCATGCGCGGAGTATAGCAAAGGCGTTTGTTCGCCGCGCCGGGCCTTCAGACTCGTCCGAAGTCGCCTGTCCACCGCCACCACCCGCGCCCGCATTGCCGTGGCCCCGACGAACGAGGACGCTTCGCCTGTGATTTCCCCGCTCGAAATGACCCTGCTGCTGCTGCTGGCTTCAGTGGTGGGCGTCGTCGTATTCCGCTCGTTGAACCTGCCGCCGATGCTCGGCTACCTGACCGTCGGCATCCTGGTCGGCCCGCACGCGTTCGGCATCGCGGCGGATCTCGAACGGGCCGAGCATCTCGCGGAATTCGGCGTGGTGTTCCTGATGTTTTCGATCGGCCTCGAGTTCTCGCTGGCGAAGCTGAGGTCGATGCAGCGGCTCGTGTTCGGGCTCGGGCTGCTGCAGGTCGTCGCGACGCTCGTACTGGCGCTCGTGCTGGGTGCACTGTTCGAGCACTGGGTGCACATCACGTGGCAGGGCAGCATTGCGCTCGGCGGCGCGCTCGCGATGTCGTCGACGGCGATCGTGTCGAAGATGCTCGCCGAGCGGCTCGAGATCGAGACCGAGCACGGGCGCAACATCTTCGGCGTGCTGCTGTTCCAGGATCTCGCGGTGGTGCCGCTGCTGATCGTGATCGCCGCGTTCGGCGCCGAGTCGTCGAAGGACCTCGCGATCACACTCGGCTTCGCGGCCGTCAAGATCGTGATCGCGCTCGCGCTGCTGCTGATCGTCGGCCAGCGCTTCATGACGCGCTGGCTGAACGTCGTCGCGCGGCGCCGTTCGCAGGAACTGTTCGTGCTGAACCTGCTGCTCGTCACGCTCGGCGCCGCGTTCATCACCGACCGCTTCGGCCTGTCGCTTGCGCTCGGCGCGTTCATCGCGGGGATGCTGATCTCCGAGACGCCGTTCCGCCATCAGGTGGAGGAGGACATCAAGCCGTTCCGCGACGTGCTGCTCGGCCTGTTCTTCGTGACGACGGGGATGCTGCTCGATCCGCGCGTGATCTGGGAGCACCCGTTCCTCGTGCTCGGTTTCTTCGTCGGCCAGATCCTGTTCAAGGGAACGATGATCGCCGGGCTCGCGCGGCTGTTCGGCGCGACACCGGGCGTCGCGATGCGCACCGGTATCGGGCTCGCGCAGGCCGGCGAATTCGGCTTCGTGCTGCTGAACCTGATCCTCGACCGGCATCTCGTCGATTCGACGCTGCTGCAGGCAATCCTCGCGTCGATGCTGCTGTCGATGCTCGCCGCGCCGTTCCTGATCCAGAACGCCGACCGGATCGTGATGCGGCTGTCGTCGACCGAATGGATGCAGCAGTCGCTGCAGATGACGCGGATCGCGACGCAAAGCCTGAAGCAGCGCGGCCACGTGATCATCTGCGGCTACGGCCGCGCGGGCCAGAACCTGGCGCGGATGCTCGAACAGGAAGGCATTTCGTACGTGGCGCTCGACCTCGACCCCGATCGCGTGAGCGCGGCCGCGACGGCCGGTGAATCGGTCGTGTTCGGCGACGCGGCGCGCCGCGAATCGCTGCTCGCGGCCGGTATCCACCGCGCGGCGGCCGTGGCGATCACCTATGCGAACACGCCGTCCGCGCTGCGCGTGCTGCATCACGTGCACGAACTCGAGCCGACGCTGCCCGCGATCGTGCGCACCGTCGACGATGCCGATCTCGAGAAGCTGCTCGCGGCCGGCGCGACCGAGGTGATCCCGGAGATCGTCGAGGGCAGCCTGATGCTCGCGTCGCACACGCTGGTGCTGGTCGGCGTGCCGATGCGCAAGGTCGTGCGGCGTGTCGAGGAAATGCGCGACGAACGCTACAGCCTGCTGCGCGGCTATTTCCGCGGTGCGGACGACGCGGACGACGACGACCACGAGCAGGTGCGGCTACAATCGGTGCCGGTCGATGCGCGCGCGGACGCGGTCGGGCGTTCGCTGGAAGAACTGGGGCTGTATGCACTCGGGCTCGAAGTCACGGCGATCCGCCGGCACGGCATCCGCGGCGTCGAACCCGATCCGCAGACCAAGCTGCGCGCGAGCGACATCGTCGTGCTGCGCGGGCTGCCCGAGGCGCTCGCGCTCGCGGAGGAGCGGCTGTCGCGCCATCGGCGCGATCCGCCGGCCGCGGCCGCTTGAGCCGCGCTTGGTTTCATAACCTGACCCGTATTTATTCGAAACGGTGCCCGATCTTCGCGCACCGTTTTTTTCGGAGAGTTTCATGCCGCATTCGTCGTCGGGCGCACCGCTCGATCCGGTCGCCTTCATCCACAGCCAGATCCGCACGGTGCCCGACTGGCCGCAGCCGGGCGTGATGTTCCGCGACATTACGACGCTGCTGCAGAGCCCGAAGGCGCTGCGCATCCTCGTCGACCTGTTCGTCGAGCGCTACGTCGATGCGAAGCTCGACTACGTCGCGGGCCTCGACGCGCGCGGCTTCATCATCGCGCCGATCGTCGCGTACGAGCTGAGCGTCGGCTTCGTGCCGATCCGCAAGGTCGGCAAGCTGCCGTACAAGACGCGCTCGGAATCGTACGACCTCGAATACGGCAGCGCGACGGTCGAGATCCATGAAGATGCGTGCCGCCCCGGCGACCGCGTGATCATCATGGACGACCTGATCGCGACCGGCGGCACGATGATGGCGGGGCGCAACCTGCTGCAGCGGCTCGGCGCGGAAGTGGTCGAAGGCGCGGCGATCATCGACCTGCCCGATCTCGGCGGCTCGGCGCTGCTGCGCAACGCGGGACTGCCCGTCTATACCGTTACCGAATTCTCCGGCCACTGAACGCCGGCCTGCCTGAATCCACCTGAATTCACATTAGCAGCGAGGTCACGATGCCCAACTTCATGTTGTTTCTCGCCACGTCGATCGCGATCACGTTCGCGCCGGGTCCCGACAACCTGCAGGTGCTCGCACGCGGCATCTCGCAAGGCCGCGCGGCCGGCTTCGTCGCCGCGCTCGGCTTCACGGCCGGGATCCTGTTCCACACGACGCTCGCGGCGCTCGGCGTCGCGGCCGTGCTGCGTTCGTCGCCGGTCGCGTTCGAGATCCTGAAGCTCGCGGGCGCCGCGTACCTCGTGTGGATCGGCATCAAGGCGCTGCGCAGCCAGGGTCTCGCGAATGCGCATGAGCGTCCGCCGCAGCCGCTCGGCACGATCTTCCGGCAGAGCGTGATCGGCAACCTGATGAACCCGAAGGTCACGCTGTTCTTCGTCGTGTTCCTGCCGCAGTTCGTCGATCCGCACGGCGGGCAGAGCGTGACGCTGCAGATGTTCGAACTCGGCGCGCTGTTCATGCTGCAGACGGCCGTGGTGTTCTCGCTGTTCGGCGTCGGCGCGGGGATGATCGGCGCGTGGCTGAAGCGCCGCCCGAAGGCCGGCGTGTGGCTCGACCGGATCGCCGGCGCGACGTTCATCGCGCTCGGCATCCGCGTCGCGCTGAAGGACTGATCGCGATGTCGTTTCCGTGCATCGCTGACGCGCGCCGCTTCGATCCGGCCGCGCACCTGCGTTTCGAGATCGCCGGCCAGGCGGTCGGCTGGGTGCGCCGCCAGGACGTCGCGATGCTCGCCCGCTGGCCCGACGTGTTCGCGCTGACCGGTGAGCGCGTCGTGCTGTCGGCGCGCTACGACTCGGTCGACACACGCAGCATGGCGCTGGCGAGCGCGATCGGCGCGCTCGCGGCCGAAGGCGCGATTCCCGGCTGGCGCGACGAGATCTACGCGATCCGCAACCGCTTCGACGATCCGCCGCTCGCGTACATCGAGCGCGCCGCGTCGCGCTTCTTCGGCACGCAGACTTACGCGGTGCATCTGAACGGCATCGTAGAATATGCGGTTGCGCCGGGCGAGCCGTCCGCCGCGGTCGTCCCGCAGATGTGGCTCGGCCGCCGCAGCGAGACCAAGGCTACCGACCCGGGCATGCTCGACAACGTCGTCGCGGGCGGGATCGGCTGGGGCCTGGGCGTTCACGAGACGCTCGCGAAGGAATGCTGGGAAGAAGCCGGCATTCCGGCCGAACTGGCCGCGCGCGCGATCGCGGGCCGTGCGGTGCAGGTGCTGTGCTCGCTGCCGGAAGGCACGCAGTCCGAACTGATCTTCGTGTACGACCTGCCGCTGCCGCGCGATTTCGCGCCGCGCAACCAGGACGGCGAAGTGGCCGAGCACCTGCTGGCCGGCGTGCCCGAGGTGATCGGCTGGCTGCGCGCCGGCCGCGCGACGATGGATGCGAGCCTCGCGACGCTCGACACGCTGCTGCGCCACCGCTGGATCTCCGCGGCCGACGCGGCGGGCATCGACGCACTGTTCGCACCGGCCGCATGACGCGTGCCGCGCATGCAGCCTGGCGGCGCGAACGGGCAATTTGACGAATACGGAAACGAAGGGAGTAGCGGTCATGCCGACCGATCACAGCTTTATCTTGAAACTGTCGTGCCCCGACCGGCACGGCATCGTCCATGCGGTCTCGGGCTTCCTGTTCGAGCGCAGCAACAACATCCTCGATTCGGCGCAGTTCGGCGACAGCCGCACCAGCGAATTCTTCATGCGCGTGCACTTCGAGCAGGACGGCGGCGGCGCGGATGCCGCGACGGCGCTCGACACGCTGCGCAAGGAATTCGCGCCGCTCGCCGAGCAGTTCTCGATGCGCTGGGAAATGCACGACGCGGCCGTGAAGCCGCGCGTCGTGATCATGGTGTCGAAGATCGGCCATTGCCTGAACGACCTGCTGTTCCGTTATCGCACCGGCCAACTGCCGATCGAGATCCCGGCGATCGTGTCGAACCACAAGGAGTTCTACCAGCTCGCCGCGAGCTACAACATCCCGTTCCATCACTTCCCGCTGATCGGCGGCTCGTCCGATGCCGCGAAGGCCGCGCAGGAAGCGCGTGTGCTGGAAGTGATCGACGAGCACCAGGCCGATCTCGTCGTGCTCGCGCGCTACATGCAGATCCTGTCGCCGAACCTGTGCAAGCAGCTCGCCGGCCGCGCGATCAACATCCACCATTCGTTCCTGCCGAGCTTCAAGGGCGCGAAGCCGTACTACCAGGCGTTCGACCGCGGCGTGAAGCTGATCGGCGCGACCGCGCACTACGTGACGACCGATCTCGACGAAGGCCCGATCATCGAGCAGGAAGTCGAGCGCGTCGACCACAGCATGACGCCCGACCAGCTGACCGCGATCGGCCGCGACGTCGAATGCGTGACGCTTGCGCGCGCGGTGAAGTGGCACGTCGAGCACCGGATCGTGCTGAACGGGACGAAGACGGTCGTGTTCCGCTGATTCGTCGGGCGCCGGACAGCCGGCCCCGGATCGCCGGCCGCCGGATGGCCGGCCGCCGGATGGCTGGCCCCCACAAGCAAAAACGCCGCGCCCTTCATGGGGCGCGGCGTTTTTTTATCGCTTCCGACGTGCGGGCTGCTTCAGATCAGCCGCAGCAGGTACAGCTCGCGCTTCAGGTACGCATAGAAGATCGGCGCGGCGATCACGCCCGGCAGCCCGAACGCGGCTTCCATGATCAGCATCGCGAGCAGCAGCTCCCACGCGCGCGACTCGATCTGGCCGCCGATGATCTTCGCGTTCAGGAAGTATTCGAGCTTGTGGATGATCACGAGGAACGCGAGCGAAGCGATCGCGGTGCCCATGCTGACCGACAGCGACACGGCGACGATCAGCGTGTTCGAGATCAGGTTGCCGATCACGGGCAGCAGGCCGACGATGAACGTGACGAGCACGAGCGTTTTCGACAGCGGCAGCCGCTGGTGGAAGATCGGCAGGGCGACGAGCAGGTAGATGCCCGTGAACACCGCGTTGATCGCCGAGATCTTGATCTGCGCGAACACGATCCGGCGGAACGCGTCGGCGAAGCGCGACACGCGCGTGACGAGCGCAGTGGACAGCGGCCGGCGCACCTTGCCGTGCTCGACGCCGATCGCGATCATCGCGCCGATGATCATCCCGAACAGCACGTGGCCGAAGCCGCGCGCGACGCTCTTGCCGCTTTGCTGGAGCTGGTCCATGTGCGAGTGCATCAGCACGGCGGCCTTGGTCTTCATCTGCTCGACGTCGACGGGCAGCAGGTTCGCGATCCAGGCCGGCGTGCGTGCGCGGGTCTGTTCGACGATCTGCATCAGCTGGTCGAGCAGGCTTTGCAGGTTCGGCACCGTGCGCTCGAAGTGTTCGATGATGCCGATCGTCAGGCCCGTCAGCGCGCCGACGATCGCGATCGCCAGCAGCACGACGGCGACCCAGCGCGCGCGCATGCTCGTGGTGTGGCGTTCGATCACGGGGGCGATCGTGTGGATCAGCTGGTAGACGAGCAGGCCGGCCAGCAGCCCGCCGAGCAGCTTGAGCTCGATCACGAGCCACATCGCTAGGATCGCGAACACATAGCTGCCGATCTCGAGCGCCGACAGCTTCGGCAGGCTGAAGTCACTCGTCAGCCGCACGCTGCGCAGGTGCGGTTCGCGATTCTGCGCATCGCGAGACGAGTCTGGTTGCTTCTCCATCGTGGATTCCTGTCGTTCGTGTGTCATGCCGCGGAATGCGCTGCAGAGCCGTGTTCGCCCGGCGCCGCACCGGATTGGTGCGTACGGCGAACCTTACGACCGTAAAGTATAGCCGCCATTATGGTCCGCAACGGGGCCGTTTGGCGCATGGTGTAAACGCAGAGGGGAAAACGAGAGGAGGCAGGTTGCGCGGTGCGCAGCGGCGCGCGCGGCCGGGCGGCCGCGCGCGGGAGGAGGGGGCGGGAAGCGTCAGCCGGCCGCGACCTTGCGGGCCGTGCGCTTGAGCAGCGGCGCGAGGTACTTGCCGGTAAAGCTCGCCTTCGTCTTCGCGACCTGCTCGGGCGTGCCCTGCGCGATGATCTGGCCGCCGCCGGCACCGCCTTCGGGGCCAAGGTCGATCACCCAGTCGGCCGTCTTGATCACGTCGAGGTTGTGCTCGATGATCACGACCGTGTTGCCCTGGTCGCGCAGCCGGTGGATCACTTCCAGCAGCAGTGCGATGTCGTGGAAGTGCAGGCCGGTGGTCGGCTCGTCGAGGATGTACAGCGTGCGGCCGGTGTCGCGCTTCGAGAGTTCGAGCGACAGCTTCACGCGCTGCGCCTCGCCGCCCGACAGCGTCGTGGCCGACTGGCCGAGGCGGATGTAGCCGAGGCCGACGTCGAGCAGCGTCTTCAGCTTGCGTGCGATGACCGGCACCGCGCTGAAGAACTGGTACGCGTGCTCGACGGTCATGTCGAGCACTTCGCTGATGTTCTTGCCCTTGTACTGCACTTCGAGCGTTTCGCGGTTGTAGCGCTTGCCGTGGCACACGTCGCACGGCACGTAAACGTCCGGCAGGAAGTGCATCTCGACCTTCAGCACGCCGTCGCCCTGGCACGATTCGCAGCGGCCGCCTTTCACGTTGAACGAGAAGCGGCCCGGATCGTAGCCGCGCTCCTTCGACGTCGGCACGCCCGAGAACAGCTCGCGGATCGGCGTGAACAGGCCCGTGTAGGTGGCCGGGTTCGAGCGCGGCGTGCGGCCGATTGGCGACTGGTCGACGTTGATCACCTTGTCGAAATGCTCGAGGCCCTCGATCGCCTCGTGCGGCGCCGGCTCGGCCGACGAGCCGTACAGGTGGCGCGCGACCGCGTGATACAGCGTGTCGTTGATCAGCGTCGACTTGCCGGAGCCCGACACGCCGGTGATGCAGGTCAGGAGGCCGACCGGCAGCTCGAGATCGACGTGCTTCAGGTTGTTGCCGTGCGCGTCGACGATGCGCAGCATCCGCTCGGGGTCGGGAGCCAGCCGCTCGTCCGGGTACTCGATCGTGCGCTTGCCGAGCAGGTACTGGCCGGTGAGCGATTGCGGGTTCGACTGCACCTGCTTCGGCGTGCCTTCGGCCACGATCACGCCGCCGTGCTCGCCGGCGCCCGGGCCCATGTCGACGACGTAGTCGGCCGTGCGGATCATGTCCTCGTCGTGCTCGACGACGATCACCGAGTTGCCGAGGTCGCGCAGGTGCTTGAGGGTCGAGATCAGGCGGTCGTTGTCGCGCTGGTGCAGGCCGATCGACGGCTCGTCGAGCACGTACATCACGCCCGTGAGGCCCGAGCCGATCTGCGACGCGAGCCGGATGCGCTGCGCCTCGCCGCCCGACAAGGTTTCGGCGCTGCGCTCGAGCGACAGGTAGTCGAGGCCGACGTTGTTCAGGAAGGTGAGGCGCGCGACGATTTCCTTGATCACCTTGTCGGCGATCTCGCCCTTCGCGCCTTCGAGCGTCAGGCCGTCGAAATAGCCGAGCGCGTCGCGCAGCGGCCAGCCGCTGATTTCATAGATGCCGCGCGCGTAGTCGCCGGTGCCGACCCGCACGTGGCGCGCTTCGCGGCGCAGGCGCGTGCCGTCGCACGACGGGCACGGCTGGTTGTTCTGGTACTTCGACAGTTCTTCGCGCACCGCGACCGAATCGGTCTCGCGGTAGCGGCGCTCGAGGTTCGGGATGATCCCTTCGAACACGTGCTCGCGGATCGTCGTGCGGCCGCGCTCGTTGATGTACGAGAACGGGATCGTCTGCTTGCCCGAGCCGAACAGCAGCACCTTCCGGATCTTTTCCGGCAGGTCCTCGAATGCGGCGTCGATATCGAATTCGTAGAACGCCGCGAGACTCTGCAGCATCTGGAAGTAGAACTGGTTGCGGCGGTCCCAGCCTTTCACGGCGCCGGCGGCGAGCGACAGCGACGGGTGCGCGACGACCCGCTTCGGGTCGAAGAACGTGATCTGGCCGAGGCCGTCGCATTCCGGGCACGCGCCCATCGGGTTGTTGAACGAGAACAGGCGCGGCTCGAGCTCCTGCAGCGAGTACGAGCAGATCGGGCACGCGAACTTCGAGCTGAACAGGTGCTCGCGGTCGGTATCCATCTCGAGCGCGATCGCGCGGCCGTCGGCGAGGCGCAGCGCCGTCTCGAACGACTCGGCGAGGCGCTGTTTCATGTCCGGGCGCACCTTCAGGCGGTCGACGACGACGTCGATCGTGTGCTTGTCGTTCTTCTTGAGCTTCGGCAGCGACTCGACCTCGTAGATCTTCGCGACGCCTTCATTCGCGGTGCCGCCGCCGGAGCACACGCGAAAGCGCACGAAACCCTGCGCCTGCATGTCCTCGAACAGCTCGGCGTGCTCACCCTTGCGGTTCGCGACGACGGGCGCGAGGATCATCAGCTTGGTTTCTTCGGGCAGCGCGAGCGCCGCGTCGACCATCTGCGACACGCTCTGCGCTTCCAGCGGGATGTCGTGGTCGGGGCAGTACGGCGTGCCGACCCGTGCGAACAAAAGTCGCAGGTAGTCGTGGATTTCCGTGACCGTGCCGACGGTCGAACGCGGGTTGTGGGACGTCGCCTTCTGCTCGATCGAGATCGCCGGCGACAGGCCTTCGATCAGGTCGACGTCGGGTTTCTCCATCAGCTGCAGGAACTGGCGGGCATACGCGGAGAGGCTCTCGACGTAGCGGCGCTGGCCCTCGGCATAAAGGGTATCGAACGCGAGCGACGATTTCCCCGACCCGGACAGCCCGGTAATCACGACCAGCTTGTGGCGCGGCAGGTCGAGATTGACGTTTTTCAGGTTGTGGGTACGCGCCCCACGGATACGGATCTGTTCCATGAACCTGGCGAAAATGGAGGGAACCAAACCTGCTACTATAACGGCTTTTCGAGGCCGTCGTTTGGGGCCCCCAGCCTTAGCAGCAGGTGGCAGCAAGGCGGCGCCTGCGCCGGGAAAGCGGCCGCGCCGCGCGGTTCCGGGTGTCCTGCGGGCTGCCTGAATCCTGCCCCGACGTGTCGCCCGCCAAGCCTCCCGGGCCGCTGGTCCTGATCTTCCGCCGCCCGGTGTCGGGCGGACATTCCGATCATTCGAAATTCATTCCCGATGTCCAATCCGTCTGCCACGTCTTCCCGCATGACCGCGCCCGAATTGCGCGCGACCACGTCGCTCGCGGCGATCTTCGCGCTGCGCATGCTCGGCCTGTTCATGATCATGCCGGTGTTCTCGGTCTACGCGAAAACCATCCCGGGCGGCGACAACGTGCTGCTCGTCGGCATCGCGCTCGGGGCCTACGGCGTCACGCAATCGCTGTTCTACATCTTCTACGGCTGGGCGTCCGACAAGTTCGGCCGCAAGCCGGTGATCGCCACGGGCCTCGTGATATTCGCGATCGGCAGCTTCGTCGCCGCGTCCGCGCACGACATCACGTGGATCATCGTCGGCCGCGTGATCCAGGGGATGGGCGCGGTGTCGTCCGCGGTGCTCGCGTTCATCGCCGACCTGACCTCCGAGCAGAACCGCACGAAGGCGATGGCGATGGTCGGCGGCTCGATCGGCGTGTCGTTCGCGGTCGCGATCGTCGGCGCGCCGATCGTGTTCCACTGGGTCGGGATGAGCGGGCTGTTCGCGATCGTCGGCGTGCTGTCGATCCTCGCGATCGGCGTCGTGGTGTGGATCGTGCCCGATGCGGCGAAGCCCGTTCACGTGCCCGCGCCGTTCGCCGAGGTGCTGCACAACGTCGAGCTGCTGCGCCTGAACTTCGGCGTGCTGGTGCTGCATGCGACGCAGACGGCACTGTTCCTCGTCGTGCCGCGCCTGCTCGTCGACGGCGGCTTGCCGGTCGCCGCGCACTGGAAGGTCTACCTGCCGGTGATGGGGCTCGCTTTCGTGATGATGGTCCCGGCGATCATCGTCGCGGAAAAACGGGGCAAGATGAAGCCGGTGCTGCTCGGCGGCATCCTGGCTATCCTGATCGGCCAATTGCTGCTGGGCAGCGCGCCGCATACCATCCTGATTGTGGCGGCGGTGCTGTTCGTCTATTTCCTCGGGTTCAACATCCTGGAAGCGTCGCAGCCGTCGCTCGTGTCGAAGCTCGCGCCGGGTTCGCGCAAGGGCGCGGCCACGGGCGTCTACAACACCACGCAGTCGATCGGGCTCGCGCTCGGCGGCATCGTGGGCGGCTGGCTGCTGAAGCACGGGGGCGCCAACACGGTGTTCTACACGTGTTCTGGGCTCGTGGCCGCGTGGCTTATAATCGCGGCCAGCATGAAAGCGCCGCCGCGCAAGGCCTGAACTCAATTTTGGCAGGTACCGGCGGCGTTCGCCGGCTTGCCCGGCGGGCCGCCCCGACAGCATGAGCGGGCGGCCCGGCATCGAATTTACTGGAGAAACACATGGCATCCGTCAACAAGGTCATCCTCGTCGGCAATCTCGGCGCCGATCCTGAAGTCCGTTACCTGCCGAGCGGCGACGCGGTTGCGAACATCCGTCTCGCGACGACCGACCGCTACAAGGACAAGGCAAGCGGCGATTTCAAGGAAATGACCGAGTGGCATCGCGTCGCGTTCTTCGGCCGTCTGGCGGAAATCGTCAGCGAATACCTGAAGAAGGGTTCGTCGGTCTATATCGAAGGCCGCATCCGCACGCGCAAGTGGCAGGGCCAGGACGGCCAGGATCGTTACTCGACCGAAATCGTCGCCGACCAGATGCAGATGCTCGGCGGCCGCGGCGGTGTGGGCGGCGGCGGTGGCGGTGATGAAGGCGGTTACGGCGGCGGCTACGGTGGTGGTGGTGGCGGCGGCGGTCGCGGCGAGCAGATGGAACGCGGCGGTGGCGGCGGCGGTCGTGCCGGCGGCGCAGCGCGTGGCGGTGCAGGCGGCGGCGCGCAAAGCCGTCCGAGCGCACCGGCAGGCGGCGGCTTCGACGAGATGGACGACGATATCCCGTTCTGATCGGCAAGTCGGCATCCAGCATCACGATGGGCCCGAATGTCCGAGTCAAGCCAGCTGCTTGGCCCGGGTCTTCGGGCCTTCTTTCGTTTACGTCGATGTTCCTTGCGCGCCAGGCAAAACGTGGCTGACGAACTTCCCGACCTCATCGCTCCGCATCTCGACGTGCTGTTCTGCGGGATCAACCCGGGCCTGACCGCGGCCGCGACCGGGCATCACTTCGCGGGGAGAAGCAACCGCTTCTGGCGCGTGATCCATCTCGCGGGCTTCACGCCGGCGGAAATTTCGCCGCAGGACGATCACGCGATTCTTCAATATGGCTGCGGCCTGACGGCGGTGGTGAAGCGGCCGACCGCGAGCGCCGATCAGCTTTCGCGCACGGAATTCATCGCCGCGGCCGCGGCGTTCGACCAGAAGCTGGCGCATTACGCGCCGCGCTTCGTCGCTTTTCTCGGCAAGGCCGCGTACTCGGCGCTTTCCGGGCAGCGAGAAATCGAATGGGGATTGCAACCTGGACGCATGCAGGGCGCGAGCGTCTGGGTGCTGCCCAATCCCAGCGGGAGAAACCTCGCGTTCAGTCTCGACGAACTGGTCGACGCATACCGTCAGCTTCGTCTGCAGGTGACGGCCGTTTCCGGTCGTCAACCGGAGGGGCACGATGCGGCGCGGTGAACCCGCGCCCCGGTGGCCGGGCGTCGTGCTGCCGCGCGCATTCTTCGACCGCGTCGCCACCGACGTCGCGCCGCAACTGCTCAACAAGATTCTCGCGGCCGCGGAGGGCCGGGCCGGGCGGATCGTCGAAGTGGAAGCCTATGCCGGCGCGATCGATCCGGCCGCGCATACCTATCGCGGCAAGACGCCGCGCAACGCGACGATGTTCGGGCCGCCGGGGCACCTGTATGTCTATTTCACCTATGGCATGCACTGGTGCTGCAACTGCGTGTGCGGCCCGGATGGCACGGGAACGGGTGTGCTGATTCGTGCGCTCGAGCCGCTGCTGGGGCTCGAACACATGCGTGCGGCACGGCCGCCGCAGACGCGCGATCGTGACCTGTGCCGGGGGCCGGCACGGCTGACCCAGGCGATGGGAATCGGCGGCGCGCAGGATGGTGTCGACCTGATCGGCGCGCACGAAGGGTTCGCGATCGTCGACGACGGCATCGCACCGCCCGCCGGTCTGGTGGGCGGGCCACGCATCGGCATTCGTGTCGGCACGGATCTGCCGTGGCGGTGGAGCGTGCCGGGCAACCGGTATGTATCGGGGCCACAGTCGCGCACCTGATGCGTGCGGTACACAATCGCAAGCAATTCGACCAGCGTCACGCGACCGCCATTATTGACCGGCTAAGCTTGTCTTTTCGACGTTTCGATCGAGGAGACACAATGCGGCGGGTCGTATTCAACCAGAAGGGCGGCGTGGGCAAATCGACGATCGTCTGCAACCTGGCGGCGATCAGCGCGAGCGAAGGGCTGCGCACGCTCGTCATCGACCTCGATGCGCAGGCGAACTCGACGCGCTACCTGCTCGGCGACGCCGCGGCCGACGCGCAGCCGGGCGTCGCCGATTTCTTCGAAACCGCGCTGACTTTCAATTTCCGTCCGGTCGACGTCGCGTCGTTCATCCATCCGACCCCGTTCGAAGGGCTCGACGTGATGCCCGCGCATCCGGATCTCGACACGCTGCACGGCAAGCTCGAATCGCGCTACAAGATCTACAAGCTGCGCGACGCGCTGAACGAGCTCGACACCTACGACGCCGTGTACATCGACACACCGCCCGCGCTGAATTTCTATACGCGCTCGGCGCTGATTGCGGTCGAGCGCTGCCTCATCCCGTTCGACTGCGCCGATTTCTCGCGCCGTGCGCTGTACACGCTGCTCGAGAACGTGAAGGAAATCCAGCAGGACCACAACGCGGCGCTCGAGGTGGAAGGGATCGTGATCAACCAGTTCCAGCCGCGGGCGAGCCTGCCGCAGCGGCTGGTCGATGAACTCGTCGAAGAAGGGTTGCCGGTGCTCGTGTCGAAGCTGTCGGCGTCGGTGAAGATCCGCGAGTCGCATCAGCAGTCCAAGCCGGTGATCCATCTGGAACCCGGGCACAAGCTCACGCAGGAGTTCCTCGCGCTGCATCGCGAACTGGCCGGCTGATTTCGCGCCTGCCTGACGAACCCGCGGCCGCATCATGCGGCCGTTTTTTTTATTGCGACCCGCAATTCATCCGATCATTGATTCCGTCATTAATAATCCCGAAAACGATTTCATAATAAATCCAGAAAAAACGATTACATAAGCGACCGCTCCATTTTCAATACGTCCCGGTTTTCTAATAAACGGAATAATGAATTGGTAAATGTTGCGCGACGTCATGATCCGCTATCCTGTAAAAAGGTAAAAATTCATTGCGGGACAGAGTGATACTCAGTCTCATCTGCGATGTCGGCACATCAAGGGTTCCAGCGGTTGCCTCGGACCAAAATAAGGGTTTACACTTAGCATTAATGCCATTTAATTGACAATTAATCGATCTAGAATGGGTTCCTTCAACTTCCCGTGCTCAAATAAGTGACGGGTTGTCAATAAGGAAGTCTGCTGTCGATCCGACTTCCAATTTTCTTCACGTCGTCTCTCGCATTGCTAACAGGAGCGTGCCCGATGTCCGTATTTGCCCCCGAAAAACTCAACGCCGAATATCAATCCGGTATCGCCGCGTGGTTTGCGATCGCTCGCCCGGCGATCCAAGGTTTCGAGGCTGTCGTCGAACTCAACCTGCAAGCGGCCCGGACGGCGCTCGAGGAATACGAGGACAAGCTGAAGAACGCGTTCAACAGCAGCAATCCGGCCGTGGGCTTCGCGCAGCAGGTCGCCGCGCCGCAGGAAGCGGCCGGCAAGGCCGTGTCGTACGGCCGCCATCTGTTCGACATCGCGGTGTCGACGCAGTCCGAATGGGCGAAGGTCGCGCAAGCGCAATATGAACAGAACGACAAGCGCCTGAAGGACGTGCTCGGCGAACTGTCGAAGCATGCACCGGCCGGCTCGGCACCGGTGGTGGCTGCGCTGAACTCGGCGCTGTCGGCTGCGACCGCCGCGGCTGACTCCGTGCGCGCAGCGACGGGCCAGGCGATCGAAGCCGCACAGAGCGGTTTCGATGCGGTCAGCGAAACGGCAACGCGTGGCGCGAAGCAAACGGCTGCCGCCGCACGCAAGGACGCAGCGGCCGCACGCGAATCGGCTGCGTAATCGCGTAGGCATGCAAGCACGTGTCGCGCACGGGCGCGACACGATTGATCGGCGCCGGATGGCGCCGGACGCCGCGTGTGCCGCGCGGTGTCCGGCAAATGTCCGGTTGCCGCAAGACGCCGGTGAACCGGCGAGCCGTACCGGTGTGCCGCCCGTTCGAACGGGTGCCGCGCGCCGTATGGCGGCGTGCGACCGCTCTCGCGCCTGACGGCCCGAGATGCGCGATCGCCAGCCGAGGCCGGCTCGCGCCGGCGTCAGAACGACGAACTGATTTCGATGCAGGAACTGGAAATGACGGATGTAGTGATCGTATCGGCCGCGCGGACCGCGGTCGGCAAATTCGGCGGTTCGCTTGCGAAGATTGCGGCGCCCGAGCTGGGCGCGACGGTGATCCGCGCGGTGCTGGAGCGTGCGGGCGTGAAGCCCG
>NZ_JAAGPO010000178.1:0-24069 GCF_017104825.1 Burkholderia sp. Ac-20345
TGGCGCGGGCCTCGGCCTCGGCGCAGGGGCAGCCGCGCCTGCGTTGGCGGCCGATGCACCGCAGGCCGTCACGCGCGTCGCGATGCTCGTGCAGCTGCGCGGCCCGAACCTGAAGGTCGACGAACGCATCGGCCAGCATCTCGGCGAACGCGGTTACGCGGTGCGCCTGATCGACGAATCGTCGACGCCCGATGCGGCGCGCGATGCCGACCTCGTCGTGATCTCGTCGACGGTGTCGTCGAAGAATGTGCGGCCCGGCTGGCGCACGCTCGACAAGCCGCTCGTGACCTGGGAAAACGATCTGCTCGACGATCTCGCGATGACCGGCAAGCGTCATGACGTCGACTTCGGCGAAACGGGCAAGGAGCGCTACCTGTGGCTCGTCAATGCGCCGCACCCGATCGCGGCCGGGCTGCCGGCCGGCGCGACGAACGCGTACGGCAAGCAGGCGCCGATGAGCTGGGGCAAGCCGGGGCTCGGCGCGATCACGATCGCGACCGTGTACGGCCAACCCGACAAGGCCGCGATCTTCGCGTACGAGAAGGGCGCGACGATGGACTACGAAGCGCTCGCGCCGGCGCGTCGCGTGATGTTCTTCCTCGACAACGACACGTTCGTGAACCTGTCGCCGGCCGGTGTCGCGCTGTTCGATGCGGCCGTCGACTGGGCGGCCGGGCGGCGCTGATCGGCAACGTCGGCCCTAGGCCGCCTGCCGTGCCGCCGCTTCGATCAGTTGCGCGAGCATCTGCGCCGGCTCCGACATCGTCCGCCGCGCGCGATGCACGAGCCCGATGTCGCGGTGGAACGTGTGATGCCCGAGGTCGATCGCGCGCACGCCGGCCGGCCAGCGGCGATACACGGCCGTCTGCGGGACGATCGCGACGCCGACGCCGTTCTCGACCAGCTTGACGATCGCGTCGAGCTCGTCGAGCTCACACGTGTCGCGCACCGCGATGTGCATCTTCCTCAGAAAGCGATCGACCTGGCGGCCGCCGAACGACGCGCGGTCGTAGCGCACGAACGGCTCGCTCGCGAGCAGTTCGGCCCAGTCCTTGCCCTTCACGCCGCGCGGCACGATCAGCCGGAACGGTTCCTGCACGAGCGTCGTCCAGTGCAGGTCGCTCTGCAGCGAGAACGGCGGCCGGATGATCGCGGCCATGTCGATTTCGCCAGCATCCACCCGGTTGACCAGTTCGAT
The DNA here is from genome assembly GCF_017104825.1 of Burkholderia sp. Ac-20345. Classification (NCBI taxonomy): domain Bacteria; kingdom Pseudomonadati; phylum Pseudomonadota; class Betaproteobacteria; order Burkholderiales; family Burkholderiaceae; genus Burkholderia; species Burkholderia sp. Ac-20345. Next base: position 1,199 of record NZ_JAAGPO010000178.1, read on the forward strand.
CGACAGCCCCGGTATCACGCGCGTGCGGCACGCGGGATGCCGGCGATGGAAATCGGCGAGCGCGGCCGGCAGCAGCGCGCTCTGTACCGACGCGATCGCGCCGATCGTCACGCGCACGCTGGCCGGCGAACCGGGCGCCGTCGAGCTCAGGTTCTCGTACAGGCCGATCAGCGCCTGCGCCTGGTCGAGCACGTGATGCCCCATTTCGTTGAGCCGGGCCGACCGGCCTTGCCGGTCGAACAGCGCGAAGCCGAGCTCGGCCTCGAGACGCTGCATCTGCGCGCTCACGGCCGCCTGCGTGAGCCCGATACGGTTGCCGGCCGCGGCGAACGTGCCTTCCCGGGCGACGGCGACGAGGGTTTTCAGTTCGCGGATCATTCATCAATTCTGTTTGTGAATGATGCAACTATATATTGATTTAATTTTTGCTTGACCTTGACTACCATGGTGCCGTCCTCGCGCCACGCGAGCGTTCCATCACGAGGCAATCATGAGTCTTTCCCCGTTTCACCTGGCGATCCCGGTCTACGACCTGCCTGCCGCGCGCGATTTCTACGGCCGTGTGTTCGGGCTGGAAGAGGGGCGCTCGAGCGCGCAGTGGGTCGACTTCGACTTCTACGGGCATCAGCTCGTGATCCACGAGCATCCGAAGACCGCTTCGCAGGAAGGCGCGCATACGAACGCGGTGGACGGTCACGACGTGCCGGTGCCGCATTTCGGGATCGTGCTCGACTGGCCGAGCTGGGAAGCGCTGGCCGAGCGGCTGCGATCGTTCGGCGTGACCTTCGTGATCGAGCCGTATGTGCGGTTCCAGGGGCAGGTCGGCGAACAGGCGACGATGTTCCTGTTCGATCCGTGCGGCAATGCACTCGAATTCAAGGCGTTCCGCGACATCGGCCAGTTGTTCGCGAAGTGACCGGCGGCGCCGTCAGCGCCGATTGAAATTGGGTGCGAGAATGCGGCCTGCGGCCCGGCTGCGCGCATGCGCACCGGCCGGCGCCGCGCCGCACGGCATCCGTCCGTGCGTGCCGTTCTCCAAGGAACCCGTATGGACAGTCACATCGCTCCGGTGGAGCTGAAGAAGGCCTACCGTCTCCTCAACCACGGCCCGACCGTGCTCGTGTCGGCCCGTCACGACGGTGTCGACAACGTGATGGCCGCCGCCTGGGCGTGCGCGCTGGACTTCCTGCCGCCGAAGCTGACGGTCGTGCTCGACAAATCCGCGAAGACGCGCGAGCTCGTCGAGCGCAGCGGCACGTTCGTGATCCAGGTGCCGACGGCCGCACAGATTCGGCTCACGCATGCGGTCGGCAACCACAGTCTCGCGGAGCGGCCGGACAAGCTGCGCGAAGCAGGCGTGACGCTGTTCGACGTCGAGGGCCACGACCTGCCGTTCGTCGCCGGCTGCTCGGGCTGGCTCGCGTGCAGGCTGGTTCCGGAGCCGCACAACCAGCAGACCTACGACCTGTTCATCGGCGAGGTGGTCGCGGCGTGGTCCGACACGCGCGTGTTCCGCGACGGCCACTGGTATTTCGAATCGGCCGATCCGGCGCTGCGCAGCCTGCACTACATCGCGGGTGGCAATTTCTATGCGATCGGCGAATCGCTGCACGTCGATCCGGACGCGAAGTAAGCGTCGATCCGGGCGCGCGGTTCACGCGCGCTTCTTCAATTCCGTCAGCATGGTTTCGGCGAACGCCTGCGCGACGCGCGGCAGCGTGCGGCCGCGCTTCGTGACGAGTGCGATCGGCCGCACGAACGCGGGGTCGTCGATCGGCTTCGCGACCAGCTCGGGCTCGGCGCGCACCTCGCGCGCGGTCGCCGGCAGGATCGTCACGCCGAGGCCGCCGCGCACCATCGCGACGGCCGTCATCATGTAGGTCGGCTCGCACGCGATGTCGGGCGTGCAGCCGGCCGCGTCCAGCGCGGCGTCGACGACGCTGCGCACGCTCGTGCCCTGCGCGGTGAGCACGAGCGGCACGGCCGCGACGTCGGCGGTGCTCACGCGGCGCTTGCGCGCGAGCGGATGATCCTTCGGGCACACGGCGACGAGCCGGTCGGCGCCCGCGTACAGCACCTCCAGCGATGCATCGAACGTGTCGCCGCCCGTCAATCCGAGATCGGCTTCCTCATTGCGCACGAGCGCGGTGACGAGGCTCGCGACGCCGTCGCGGATCTCGAAGCCCGCGCGCGGCACGTCGCACCGGAACGACTGGATCAGCTCCGGCAGCATGCTGGACGCGAAGGTCGGCAGGCACGCGAGCCGCACCGTGCCGCTCGTGCCTTCGCCGAGCGCGCGCGCATCGCGCAGGACGCGCTCCATGTCGTCGAGCGAGCGCTGCAGCAGCGGCAGCAACTCGCGCCCGGTCTGCGTGAGCGCGACGCTGCGGCTGTTGCGGTCGAACAGGCGCGCGCCGACGATTTCCTCGAGCCGGCGGATCTGCACGGTCAGCGCCGGCTGCGACAGGTGCAGGCGCGCGGCCGCACGCGTGAAGTTGCCGGCCTGCGCGACGGTGACGAACGCGCGAATGTCGCGAAGATTCAGATCCATAACGGTTCGTGATTGCTGCGATCAAATCATTTCAATTGTGCTATCGCTGCGCCGACCTTACGCTCGTCTCCAACAAAAGACAAGGTAGGAGACACGGATGCTGCCGTTACTCGGGCTTGGCACGATCGTCGTGCTGCTGGCCGCGATTCTGTCGAAGCGGATGTCGCCGCTCGTCGCGCTGATCATCGTGCCGATCGCCGCATCGCTGATCGGCGGCTTCGGGCTGCACACCAGCAAGTTCGTCGTCGACGGGCTGAAGGGGCTCGCGCCCGTCGTCGGGATGTTCGTGTTCGCGATCCTCTATTTCGGCACGATTACCGACGCCGGCACGCTCGACCCGATCATCGACCGCATCCTGCGTGCGGTCGGCACGCGGCCGACGCGCATCGTGATGGGCACGACGCTGCTCGCGCTGCTGATCCACCTCGACGGTTCGGGTGCCGTCTGCTTTCTCGTGACGATTCCGGCCGTGCTGCCGCTGTACGACCGGCTGAAGATGGACCGGCGCGTGCTGGCCGCCGCGGTGTCGATGGCCGCGGGCATCAACTTCCTGCCGTGGACGGGGCCGATGATCCGCGCGTCGGCGTCGCTGCACCTGCCGGTGTCGGCGCTGTTCAATCCGCTCATTCCAGTCCAGGCGATCGGGCTCGTGTTTGTGTTCGGCGTCGCGTACTGGCTCGGGCGGCGCGAGGAGAAGCGGCTCGGCCTGACGGGCGGCGACGCTTCGATCCCGCTGCCGAAGCGCGAGCTGACGCCCGACGAGCAGGCGCTGCGCCGGCCGCACCTGTTCTGGTTCAACCTCGTGCTGACGCTCGTCGTGCTCGGCACGATGGTCGTGATGGGCGAGAAGATCCCGCCCGCGATCATGTTCATGGTCGGGCTGTGCATCGCGCTGATGGTGAACTACCCGGACGTCGACATGCAGAGAAAGCGCATCGACGCGCATGCGCGCGCCGCGCTGATGATGGCCGGCATCCTGCTCGCGGCCGGCGTGTTCACGGGGATCATGCAGGGCAGCGGGATGCTGAAGGCGATGGCGCAGGCGGCGGTCGGCTTCGTGCCGCCGTCGATGGCCGGCCACATTCCGGTGGTGCTCGGCCTCGCGTCGATGCCGCTCAGCATGCTGTTCGATCCCGATTCGTTCTACTTCGGCGTGCTGCCCGTGATCGCGGAGGTGGCCGGCCAGCTCGGCGTGCCGGCCGTACAGGTCGGGCAGGCGGCGCTGCTTGGCCAGATGACGACCGGGTTCCCGGTCAGCCCGCTGACGCCCGCGACCTTCCTCGTCGTCGGCCTCTGTGGCATCGAGCTGGCCGAGCACCAGAAATTCACGTTCCCGCTGCTGTTCGGCGCCTCGATCGTGATGACGATCGCGTGCGTCGTGCTGGGCATCTTTTGATCTTTCCCGGCGGTGAAACCCGCCGGACGACGGTACGGACATGACAGCAAAGCAACCTGAACGGCGCGTGCGCATCGGCGCGGGCGCCGGCTACTCGGGCGACCGGATCGAGCCCGCGGTCGAACTGGCCGAACACGGGCAGCTCGACTATCTCGTCTTCGAATGCCTGGCCGAGCGCACGATCGCGATCGCGCAGCAGGCGCGGCGCAAGGATCCGGCACTCGGTTACGACCCGCTGCTCGATGCGCGGATGCATGCGGTGCTGCCGGTCGCCGCGCCGAAGGGTGTGCGCATCGTGTCGAACATGGGCGCGGCGAATCCGCGCGCGTCCGCACGGCGCACCGCACAGATCGCGCAATCGCTCGGCATCGCGGGGCTGAAGGTTGCGGCGGTCGAAGGCGACGACGTGCTCGACGTGGTGCTGCGCGGCGCGTTCCGCTTCGAGGAATCGGGCGATGACGTCGCCGATTATCGCGACCGCATCGTGTCCGCGAATGCGTACCTCGGCGCCGCGCCGATCGTCGATGCGCTCGCGGCCGGCGCGGACGTCGTGCTGACCGGGCGCGTCGCCGATCCGTCGCTATTCGCCGCGCCGCTGATCCACGCGTTCGGCTGGCAGATGGATGACTGGGACGTACTCGGGCAAGCGACGGTCGTCGGCCACCTGCTCGAATGCGCGGGGCAGGTGACGGGCGGCTATTTCGCCGACCCCGGCTACAAGGACGTGCCGAACCTTGCGCGGCTCGGGTTTCCGATCGGCGAAGTCGCGGCCGACGGCTCGGTCGTGATCACCAAGGTGCCGCACGCGGGCGGCCGCGTGAGCACGGCGACCTGCAAGGAACAGCTGCTCTACGAGATTCACGATCCGGCGCGGTATCTGCAGCCCGATGTCGTGGCGGATTTCACGCGCGTCGTGGTGGCCGACGAGGCGCCGGACCGCGTGCGCGTGACGGGCGGGCGCGGCACCGCGCGGCCCGATACGCTGAAGGTGTCGGTGGCTTATGTCGACGGTTACATCGGCGAAGGCCAGATTTCGTACGGTGGCCCGGGCGCGCTCGAACGTGCGCGCCTCGCGCTCGGGATCGTCCGCGAGCGGCTGGCATTGACGGGCGTTGCAGCGACCGAGTTGCGCTTCGACCTGATCGGCGTCGATGCGCTGTATGGCGACGCGACGCCCGCCGTGCGCGGCGAGCCGGCCGAGGTGCGCGTGCGGGTGGCCGGCCGTGCGGCGAGCGCCGCCGAAGCGGCGCGCATCGGCAACGAAGTCGAGACGCTCTACACGAACGGGCCGGCCGGCGGCGGCGGTGCGTTCAAGTCGACGCGCGAGGTGATCGCCGTTCAGTCGGTGCTGCTGCCGCGCGCGGACGTGGCGCCGTCGTTTTCATTCGTGGAGGCATGATGCAACTGCGTGAACTCGCGCATGCGCGCACCGGCGACAAGGGCAATACGCTGAACGTTTCGGTCATCTGCCGCGATCCGCGCCATTACGATCATCTGCGCACGCATCTGGATGCCGATGCAGTGAAGGCATGGCTCGCGGGCATCGTGCATGGCCACGTCGTGCGTTACGAACTGCCGGCGCTCGGTGCATTCAATTTCGTGTTGCGCGATGCGCTCGGCGGCGGCGTCACGCGATCGCTCGCGCTCGATGCGCACGGCAAGTCGGTCAGTTCGGCGCTGCTGGCGATCGAGGTGCCCGCCCCGGCGTGACGGACGATGTTGCCGCCATGCGGTCAACCGGCACAAGAATTGTTCCTGTTTGATCTAAAACCCGTGGCACGCTGCTTTTCATTCGGAAGAGGTGGACTGTGTCAGGTGTCGGTAAAACATGGTATGCGCTTAGCCGAAAAATGGAAGTCGCGCTCTTGTCCACTCAATGATGGTCGGCGGCATGGTGATCGTATAGTCGACTTGCTTCTCATCATCTTGATAAGTGATGCTATCAGTCCCTATTCTCAGCGGTTGGTGACCCGGTTGCCCATCCCAAAATACTTTGTAGTATCTCTTGGCCAAAATTTCACCCTGGGAATCCGTGACGGTAAGTTGCACTGAATCCATGCCATCACCAAAGAATCGGTTATTGTTGGCGCCACTTCCACAGATGTCGATCGTGTACTTCTTGCCGCCAAACTCCTTGATTCCACCATTTAGCTTGCTGTTGTAGTTGTGGTTTCGGCAGTCAGTGTAGTCGTGGTTTCCCTGCAAAAAAAGGATGCTGCCGCCAACAACCAATAGAAGTATCAGTGCGCTGGCGATGAAGGTTGCCATGCGTGTCCTTCTTACATGGGTTCTGACGGGCGACATATCGTTTCCAGTTTGAGTTGAATGGGTCTGTCGAGTTTCAAGAGCTGTGGCTTGCTGTAGATCATGAAATCGCCACCTCTATTGTGTTTCTCCCGCCATTCGTTGTAGCTTTTATTGTACACGGGATAGTAGACGTTCTTGCTCAACAGCTTTCTCATCCCGGTGCGCGTGTCAACAGGCTTGTTGAGCGGGATTCCTGGAAAATAAGGCAAGTTGATGGTTGTTTCCGTAATCGATGAATTGCCCATTTGAGTGTGAAGCTTCTTTCCATCGATTATATCGCTGGCAACCGCGCGATATGAAAGGATCATGTCTTTTTTGTTCCAGTGTCCGAGATATTGACTGTTCCCGTCATCTCTGTCATTGAAGGAGTAGTTGTCCTTGACGTAAACATAGATGTGAGTGATTGTGGCGATGGCGTCAATGCAATATGCCTTTGTTCTCGCGGTGCTGTCGTATTGGAAGTATTTTTCAGTAGCAATATCCGTTCGCCCAACAGCGACGTACAAGTTGAAATTTCCAAGCGTCGCAGTCAGATCGGTTAAGAGTAGTCCATCGAGTGTGGCACTCGTCGGAATATTTTTGAACTGGAACTGCCAATCAATGTGAAACTGCCTTGCATTATTGGTGAGAGGTGTGGTGTCAAAAGAGAGGTCTGTCAATCCCTGATCGACAAAGGCGGTTTGTATTTTCCTGAAAATTTTTCGTCTTGCCTCCTCGATTGTGCCCGGCGAATAGACTCTTTGATTAATAAGCTCGTCATATTTTTTTCGCACGCTGCCGAATCTCAAGGTCCATTTGAGTGTAACTGTTGTATTGTCGATCGGTTGTTCGGAGTTGGGGACATCGTTGTAGATGTGCTTGGGATTGGCAAACCAGGCTCTTGCAATTTTCGCAGCGACCGGCCAACCGATTTTGTCCATTGCGGCAGGAACATCCTGCAGATCAAACTCGGGAATCTTCTCATGATCTTCTCCGTCCGCCTTCTTCGGCTGCGCAGATGGCTTTGGCGGTGCTTCGGGCTGCGCGGCCAGTAGCTTCCGGAAGGCAGCTTCTGCCTCAAGCTGTTCAGCGGTCGGCTTGGGTGGCGGCGGTGGCGGAGCCTCACCGGGAGCGAGTCGCGCGTATGAGATGGTTTGTTGCGTGTTGATCGGCACGCATCCTTGAGATCCAATGCAAGCCTTCCACGTCGCAGTGGCAAAAGGTAGCCGTGAAGGACTCATTTTGTAGTAAGGCAGTCTTTTTGGCTTCGACATGTTTTTATGGAAACCCCGTCAATTCTATAATTCTTAAAGGCAATTCATCATCCAAGTCAGGATGCTCTCAGGAATAGCTCAGGCTAGCACCGAAGTGATCAATGCAGTCCACATGTATCGAGAGTGCTGGTTTTAGGGAGCGTGACAATTGGGGCGAAGAGTCGCTAAATCGCGCGTAATTCTCGCGTTCAATGATGAACTGGCTAAGTTTTTGTTGATTCGATGAAGTGGAGAGAGTTTTAAATTATGTTAATTTTGGATGGTGATGCTAAAGACTGGTTCGATCTCAATCCGGGAAATAGCCATCCCGGACGTAGATGGATTCGGCATGATGTGTCCGGGCGGACGCGAAGGCACACCACGAAGACGAACAGAAAGGCGTGAACGACATCGGCAGAACTGCTCGTCGGCCACTCGAAGCCGGCGCGGCGTATGTGGCATTGAGCGAGTGGCTTCGGCGAGCGTCGCGGGGGCGTTGCGTGCATCGGTCTTGGCTTCGCCGATGTGCAAATAGACGGGTGCCAGTTATTCACCAGGCCCGGTGACAACACCCCGGGATCGTGAATACGACCGGGGCGGAAATCACGCCGGGCCTGGCTGATTTTCGGGGAATGAAGAGGGTAACGGAGCTACGGAATCAGCAGTTCGCGAAGGCCGTCGGCGTGCTCGATGCGTTCGCCGCCGATGTGCAGACGTTGATCACGGCGATAGTCGTAGACCGCGCGCGACGCGGCGAGCTGCTCGAAATCGAGTTCGACCGCATGACGCGATTCGGTATTGCCGGCCTCGAAAATCAGGTTGCCGAACGGATCGGCCGCGAGGCTGCCGCCCGCGAATACGACGTCGTGCGTGCTGCCGCCGACGCGGTTGGCGACCACCGTGAACACCTGGTTCTCCATCGCGCGCGCCGTGGCCGACGTGCGGTGGACGGCGCGGTACGGTTCCATGTTGCCGTCGGTGATGAGGATCAGCTCGGCGCCGAGCGCGGCGAGCGCGCGGCCGGTTTCGGGGAATTCGTTGTCGTAGCAGATCAGCAGCCCGATCCGCACGCCGTGCCATTCGATCGTCGCGTAACGGTCGCCGGGCAGCACGACGCCGTGCTCGCTCACCCACAGGTGGGTCTTGCGATAGCGCAGCGCGATGCCGTCCGGCGTGACGAACACGGTGGTGTTGTAGAAGCGGCCGCCGTCGTTCTCGATCAGCCCGACCACGACGGCAACGTTGCGCGCACGTGCGGCGGCGATGACCGCGCCGACGCTCGGGCCGTCGAGCGGCTCGGCGCATTCGGCAAGATTCGACGGATCGAGGAAGCCGGTGAGCTGCGCTTCCGGGAACATCACGATGTCGGTGCCCGGTGCGCAGGTTGCGATCGCTTCGAGCGTGCGCTGCAGGTTGTAGTGCGTGTCGCCGTCGCGGCCGGCGAGCTGGACGATGTCGAGCTTCAGTTTCATGGGCGGTTTCGGTGGCAAGGGCCCGTCGCCGGGGGCGCCGGAAGGGTGGATAAGGAGGCCCAGTATGCGCCGAAGCGGCGGATTTCCCATCCCGCCGGTGCGTTAACCCTTCGGGGGTATTGATCTCCGCGGCGGTTGCCGGCGCATGTTTTTTTGATTGGTCTGACCAGTCGAACCTCAAGTTGCGAGGTGGCGGGTCGTTAAATCCGTTTGCGTACTCGTTTGACCATTCGATAACAACGCGCAACCGGAGATCGCCGTCATCATGCTGTCATCAATTCGCGCTCGGATTCTGGCAACTTGCGTCGCCATCGTCGTCACGGCGCTCGCCGTCACGGGGGGCCTCGTGTACGGAGTCGTCAAGCGCCACAACGACGAAACCATCGATCAGAACCTGCAGTCGGTGCTGGCCGGCCATGCGCTGGCGCTCGACGAGTGGGTCGCGAGCCGCGGGCAGCAGACCCAGGCGCTCGCCGATACGCTCGCCGTCGGCGAAGGCGATCCGCTGCCGGCGCTGACGCTGCTCGGCAAGTCGGGCGGCTTCCAGGTGCTGACGCTCGGCCTGCCGGACCGAACGGCGTTCTCGAACATCCCGCTCGCGCCCGGGTACGACCCGACCGCTCGCCCGTGGTACAAGCAGGCAGTCGACGCCGGCCGGCTCGTCGTCACCGCGTTGTATCGCGATGCCACGACCGGCAAGCCCGCGTTCGCATTCGCGGTGCCGATCGTGCGCGGCGGCACGCTGAAAGGCGTGCTGGCGGCGAGCCTCTACATGGAGCGCGCGAGCGCGATCGTCGCGTCGATGCACCCGACGCCGTCGAGTTTCGCGTTCCTGGTCGACCGCAGCGGGCGCCTCATTGCCGGCGCGAAGACCGACCTGATCATGAAGCCGGCGGCCGAGTTGTCGCCGGAGTTGACGCCCGAGCGTCTCGCCGGCCTGCAGACCGCGACCGAACCGGTGGCGATCGCGGTGGACGGCGTGACCAAGCTGCTCCGCGCCCAGGCGATCGCCGGCACCGACTGGTCGCTCGTGATGGCGCTCGACCGGTCCGACGTGACGGCCGGCATGCGGGCCGTGGCGACGACGACGCTCGTGGCGATCCTCATCGTGGCCTGTATCGCGGCCGCGCTCGTCGGTGCGCTGACGAACGCGGCATTCAAGCGCGTGCTGCTGGTGCGCGACGCGCTGACCGACGTCGCGAGCGGAAGCGGCGACCTGACGAAGCGACTGCCCGCGGACGGCAACGACGAGGCTGCGCAGATCGCGCGCGCGTTCAACCTGTTTGCGGAGAAGATCGGGTCGATCCTGCTGCAGATCCGCGGTTTCAGCGAATCCGTGAGCGTGGCGAGCGCGGAGATCGCGCAGGGCAACCAGGATCTGTCGAGCCGCACCGAGCATGCCGCGTCGAGCCTGCAGGAGACCGCGGCGGCGCTCGAGGAGATCGCCGGCACCGCACGCAACTCGGCCGATTCGGCGACGCAGGTGAACCGGCTCGCGGAATCGGCGTCGAGCGTGGCGATGCGCGGCGGCGAGGTGGTGAGCCAGGTGGTCGCGACGATGGGCGAGATCACCGCGGCGTCGAACGAAATCTCGAACATCATCGGCGTGATCGACGGCATTGCGTTCCAGACCAACATCCTCGCGTTGAACGCGGCCGTCGAGGCGGCGCGCGCGAACGAGCACGGGCGGGGCTTCGCGGTCGTCGCGGGCGAGGTGCGCACGCTCGCGCAGCGCAGCGCGCAGGCCGCGAAGGAAATCAAGCAGCTGATCCAGGCGTCGGTCGACAAGATCGAGGGCGGATCGGGGCTCGTGCAGACGGCCGGCGCGACGATGGACGAGATCGTCGAGGGCGTGCGCGGCATTTCGAGCGTGATCGCGGAAATGACGGTCGCCGCGAACGAGCAGAGCACCGGGATCGCTCAGGTGAACCAGGCGGTGTCGCAACTCGATCATTCGACGCAGCAGAACGCGGCGCTCGTCGAGGAGTCCGCGGCGGCGGCGGCGCTGCTGCGCGAGCAGGCGGCGCAGCTCGCGCAGACGGTCGGCGAATTCAAGCTCGCGCGCACGCACGCGGCCGATACGGCGCCGGCGTGAACCGGGTTGCGCCGCAGCGGGAGCGGCGCGGTTGAATGGGCTGTGCGCGGGCCGTGCGTTATCCGCCTGTCTGCGCGTTCAGGAACAGCGAGAACAGCTCCGATTGCGAGTTGATGGCGAGCTTTCCGTAGATGTTGCGGCGATGCACCTTGACCGTTTCGGCGGAAATCGACAGCTTGTTCGCGACTTCCTTGTTCGAGCGCCCGCTCAGGATCAGCCGGATCACGTCGAGCTCGCGCGCGGTGAGCGGCGTGCCGAGCCGCGCCATCGCCTGCTCGAAGCTGTCGCGTGCGCCGGGCCGGCGCGACGGCGGATGTTCCGCGGAGGCAGGCTCGAACGCGAGCCGCTGCCGCATCAGCCCGGCCACCCACGGCCGGATCAGGTCGAGCAGCGCCACCTGCTCGGGGCTGAAGCGCCGCTTGCTGCCGAGCGACAGGCACAGCGTGCGCGCATCGTCGAGCACGACGTTGAACTGCACCTCGTCCTCGACGACGTTGTGCGTGAAATAGCGCATGTAGTACTCGGTATCGCGAAAGCACTCGGGCGCGACGTCGGACAGCCGGAACAGGCCGCTCTTCGGCGCGTCGCGGTTCGCGATGTAGAACGGGTCGAGTTGGTACAGGCCCTGCACGTAGTCGCGGAACAGCGGGTCGGGGCCGCCGCCTTCGTATGGGCATTCGGCGAACACCTGCGGGCGGCCGTCGCCGAACGTCAGCGCGACCCAGCTGTCGACCGCGACGTATTCCTCGATCAGCCGGATCAGTGCGAGCCAGAAGCCGGGCTGGTCGAGCGACTCGATGAGCCGCCCGACCGACCGGTGCCATGCGACATCCTGCAACGTGAGGTTCATGCGTAGGTCCAAGTCGGGCAGTGCGATGCGCGCTTGCAGTACCGCGCCTTGCGTGTACGCTACGGGCTCGCGGGCAGGTTCCCGCGTGCATCGAACGGAGCCTGGGGTGAAGAACGAGATCGTAACGCCGGCCGGCGCGAATGGCGAGGCCGTACGCCGCCGCCGGTTCGCGGCCGTCGCCGTGCGTGCCGCGCTGGCGTGTCTGGGCGCGGTGGCCGTGCAGCCGGCCGCCGCCGCGCCGCAGGCGTCGTGCGATGACCAGCTGACGCGGTTGATCGTGCCGGCACTGCGGCAGACCGCGATGAACCGGCGCGACATCCGCGCCGACGTGGACGAGCGTGACGGCGACGTCTACCGCATCAGGCTGTTCACGATGCCGGACCACCCGGGCACGCCGAATCGCGATGCGACGATCGGCTGGGTGACGCTCGATATGCAGGCGAAGCGTGCGCTCGACGTCACGCGCGATCCCGACCGGCCGGACGTGCTGAAGATCGACCGGCGCGCGCTGGCGCGTTTCGTGTCGACGTGTGTTGCGCCGGCGGCACCGGCCGCGCCCGTGCGCAACGCCGTCGATTGCGATGCACTGAACCGCCGCGCGCAGGCGCAGGGCGACTACGTGACGAGCAGCGACGCCGGGCGTGTCGTCACCGGCCAGGGGCGCCTGCCGTTCTATTCCGCGCCGGACGACGCGTGCCGGATCGACGGGCTGTTCATCGTCGAGCACGACCACGTCGATGCGCGGTCCGGCTACGGCCGTTTCACGTCGGTCGTCTATCTGAATCCGCGCACGCGCGGCATCGCCGAAGGGTGGGTGCCAACCGCGCGGTTGAAACCGGACGGCACCGGCATCGCGCCACGGCAACCGTGATCGTATGTGCCCGCAACCATCCGTCACGCATCCTTTCGACCAGAACGAACCACGTCATGACTGCCCCGCACCGGAACACACGTCTGAAGCCGCTCGCGGGTTCGCTCGCTGCGCTTGGCGCACTCGCGGTACTGACGGCGCTTTCCGCGTTGTCGCCCGTTCATGCGGCTGAGCCGGTTCAGCCCGACCGTCTGTTGAAAACCTTCATCCACGACACTTACGGCAACTGGCGCGCGGATCGCAAGGGCTGGCAGGCGGACGGGGACGATTTCATTTATGCGCCGTGCGGTTCGCTGCGCGTCGCGACCGCGGATGGCCCGCGCATGCTGCTCGCGATGTGCGGCGAGACCGAGGCTGCCGTGCAAAACGGGATGCCGGGGATGGATTCGGACGCGACGACAGGCACGATCGAACTGTACGTGCTGAAGCCGGCGGCCAACGGCGCGACGCTCGAGCCGATCGTGAAGAAAACGGAGATCGCGTCGGGCAAGCGCGGCGAGCCGGGCACGGTGCGCATCGAGCGGCTCGGGCCGCACCTGTTCGGGTTCGTCATCGGCGAAAGTGACATGCGGCAAGGCTATACGCAAAGCTTCCGCTCGATCTGGCTGCCATACGGCAATGCGCTGGTGCTGGCGGCAGCGCGCATCGACGAGGCGCTCGACAACGCGGAGTCGAGCGAATGTGCGAACGCCCAGGCGCGCTGCGAGGAGCGTCGCTTCGAGATCGCGCCGGACACGACTGGCATCGGCGACGTCTATCCGCTGACGGTCACGGAAACGGGCACGCGCGGCGACAAGGCCATCCATGCGCGCTATACGGTGAAGTTCGACGCAACACGCGGCCGCTACGTTGTGCCGAAGGCATTGCGCGAAGGGTACTGACGCTGCCCGCCCGACGAACCGGGACACGATCTTCCGCAGGCCCGGTGCCTGCTTCAACACGGCCAGTCACGCGCGCAATAGGACAAGTCAGAATTGCGCGAAAGTGTCGTGAAGCCGCGACTTTCACATTCGCTTGACAATTTTCCCGCACGCTGCCGGGTAATCTCCGACCTTTCACGAGACGGCACGCATGCGAGTGCTGTCGCGCGTGGCGGGCCGGTTCGGTGCCGCCTCGCCGGGATGTCCGGCGACGCGCGACACGCGAGGATCGAACCTCACATCGCCTGCCGGATTCACCCGTAACATAGGTAGTCCGAATCAATATGAAGGTATCCGGCATGGTGGGCGCCGCGATGGCGTCGAGCCTGCTGTCGCTTTCGGCGGGGACAGCGGCGGCGCCGTTGTCGACGTCCGATCCGCAGCGGCATCAGGAACAGCAGCTCGACGCCGTGCGTCGGCAGGCCCTGCAGTCCGCCGATGTGCTGACGCCGGAGGCGGGCGCACGTGGCAACACACTCATGCTGCCGCACGAGACGCCGTGCGTGCCGATCCGTTCAATCGAATGGCGCGGCGCGGCCGATTTCCCCTGGCTGTCGAAGCAGGCACCGGGCGTCGGGCAGTGTGCCGGCACGCGCGGGCTCGCGGCGATTCGCAGCTGGGCCACCGATCAGCTGGTGGCGCGCGGCTACATCACGTCGCTTGCCGCGATTCCGGACCAGGACTACGCGGACGGACGGGTGATCGTCGAGGTGCTGCCCGGCCGGATCGGTGCGATCGACGACGTGCCCGGCCGTATCGGTACGGCTCGGGGCGTATTTCCTCACGGACCGGGCGCGCTGCTGAACGTGCGCGATCTCGACCAGGCGCTCGAAAACATGCGCCGCCTGCCGGGGCAGTCGGCCGCGACCTTCGCGATCGCGCCCGGCGCGGCATTCGGCGACAGCGATATTCGCGTCGGGCATCCGGCCGGCGTGCGCCGCATCCGCGGAGTACTCACCGCGGACAACAGCGGTCAGGACGCAACGGGGCGCAACCAGGTGGCCGCGATCGTCGCGGTCGATTCGCCGCTCGGCCTGTATGACCAACTGCTGCTGACCGCCGGCAATGATGCGTATCCACGGCGCTCGACGCGCGGGTCGCGTTCCCTCAGCGGCAGCTGGGACGTACCGGTCGGCTATGCGTCGTTTTCGCTCGCCGCGAGCGAGTGGGCGACCCGGCAGGCGATTCCCGTCGGCGATACCACGTTCGTGTACGCGCGCCGCACACGGCGGATCGAAGCCGGCATCAGCTATGTGCCGTACCGGTCGGGTACTGGGCGCACCCGCGTCGGCCTGACGCTGGCGCGACGGGAAGACCGCGCGTGGTTCGACGCGTTCGAACTGCGCGTCCAGAAGCACGTCATCACGAGCTACACATTCTCGGCCAGCCACCTGCAGCGGTTCACGCGCGCCTCGGTGGAGGCCGGCGCATCGTGGCGCGGCAGCCTGCGTGGGCTGAGCGCCTTTCCCGGCTACGTGCAGGACCGCAGTGACTGGAATGGCCGCTACGGGATCGCGACGGCGAACGTGGCGGTCGACGCGCCGTTCACGGTCGGCGCGCGCCGGGCGAACTACCGCGGCACTTTCGTCGTGCAGCGTGCGCCGTCCCCCGTGCCGTCGACGGAATTCCTGCAGATCGGCGGACGCTACACGGTACGCGGCTTCGACGGCAACGAAACGCTGGCCGCACGCAGCGGCTGGGTGCTGCGCAACGAGCTGTCGACACGCGCGGTGGCGGGCATCGACGCCTATGCCGCGCTCGACGCGGGCAGCGTGACGGTCGACGCGGATACGTCGGGCAGCCGCACGCTGGTTGGCGGCGCGCTCGGCCTGCGCGGCGGCTACAAACGCGTGAGCTTCGACGTCGCGCTCGGCATGCCGCTGCTGAAACCCTCCACGCTGCACAGCGCAAGCCCGACGCTCGACGTTCAGATTGCCGCGCGGTTCTGACGGCGCCTGATTGCTTCATCCCGTGCAGCGGGGCGTGCTGTCGCGACGACATCGCGCTCCCGTTGAACGGTCCGGTGCGGGATTGTCCCGCCCGTCATCCACCCAAGCGAGGACCACCATGAAAATGACTCGAAAGCGTGCGGCGCACCGTCACGCGCCCCTGACCCCGAAGCGGCTCGCGCAGTTGCTGGCCGTCGCGTTGCCGGCGTTGTCCGCGCCGGCCGCCCATGCTCAGATTTCCACGGGCGGCTCCGACAACCCCCACGTGCCTGGCATCAGCTTCAAGAACAAGAACGTCATCGTCGAGATCGTCAAGCCGAACGAGGCAGGCGTATCGCACAACCAGTTCATCAACTACAACGTCGGGTCGAACGGATTGATCCTGAACAACGGCAGCACGGCGTCCGATACCCAGCTGGCGGGCCGGATCGACGGCAACGCGAGGCTCGGCGGACAATCCGCGAAGGTGATCCTGAACGAAGTCATCGGCGGTGAACGGACGAAGCTGCTCGGGCCGACGGAAATCGCCGGCCAGTCGGCGCAGCTGATCATTGCGAACCCGAACGGGATCACCGCGGACGGCGCGAGTTTCATCAATGCGTCGCAGGTGAAACTGGTCGCGGGCACTCCGGTGTTCGATGCGAACGGCAATGCGGGTGCGTTCGATACGAAAGGCGGGATCGAGATCGAAGGCCGCGGCCTCGATGCTCGAAGCGCGGCACGTACCGACCTGATCGCCCGCACGCTGCGCGTCAACGCGGCCCTGCAGGCGCAGCGGCTCGTGGCAACCGCAATCGACGGCAACGTGAAGATCGACGGCGACAAGCTGACCTATGCACTCGCGCAAGGCACGAACCGGCCGGAGATTGCGATCGATGTGTCGCAGCTCGGCAGCATTCATGCGAATGCGATCACGCTGATCGGCAAGGGTTCGAGCGTCGGCGTCAACGTCGCGGGCCGGATCGAGGCGATCGCCGGCGACCCTGTCGTGCCGAAGACGCGCGGCATCGTGTCGGGCGGCGGCATCGTGCTGATGGGGTCGACCGGCACGGTGAAGGACGCCGGCGCGAATGGCGATGTCCGGCTGGTGGGCGATGCGAATATCGATGGGACGATTGCGGGAAGCGTGCTGACGATGCTCGGCGAGACGAAGATCGGCAAGCGCGGCATCGTGACGGCGAGCGACGCGTTGCTCGCGGTCGGATCGAATTCGGCCGGCACGACGTTGACGAACGACGGGTTCGTGCGGGCCGGGGCGGTGCGGGTGATCGGCAGCGTGCACAACAGCGGCACGCTGCGCGGTGATCGGTCGGTATCGCTCACCGGCAACGCATTCGTCAACGAGGCGGGCGGGCTGGTCAGTTCCGGCGGAGCGGTGGACGTCGTCGGGGGGACGTATCGAAACGACGGGAAAGTTGAGCAAAACGCGGTGTTTCCTGGCGGCAACCCTGAAGGCGGCGGCAATCAGGGAGGGGACGGTCAGGAGGGCGGTAACTCGGGAGGTGGCAACGCGGGAGGTGGCAACGCGGGAGGCGGTAACGCGGGAGATGGCAACGCGGGAGATGGCAACGCGGGAGGCGGTAACGCGGGAGGCGGTAACGCGGGAGATGGCAACGCGGGAGGCGGTAACTCGGGAAGCGGCAACGCGGGAGATGGCAACCAGGAAGGCGGCAACCCCGGCACCGGCAATCCCGAATCGTCGGTCCCGGGCCTCGTCGCTGACACGAACGACGCGAACTCGCCCCGGATCGACGTGAAGGACGGCGTACCCGTCGTCGACATCGCGAAGCCGAACGGCTCGGGCCTGTCGCACAACCGCTTCACGGAGTACAACGTCGGCCCGGACGGGCTGGTCCTGAACAACAGCACGAAGCCCGTCGACACCGAACTCGCCGGCCAGATCGGCGGCAACGCGCGGCTCGGCGGCCGGGCGGCCCGCGTGATCCTGAACGAGGTGACCGGCAGCGGGAAGTCGATGCTGAAAGGGCCGACGGAGATCGCCGGGGAGTCGGCGCTGCTGGTGATCGCGAACCCGAACGGGATCACCGCCAATGGCGCGCGCTTCATCAATGCGTCGCAGGTGAAACTGGTGGCGGGCACGCCGTCGCTCGACGCGAACGGCAACGCGAACCGCTTCGACACGAAAGGCGAGATCGTCGTCGAAGGCGGCGGGCTCGACGCGCGCGAAGCGAACCGGATCGACCTGATTGCACGGACGTTGCGTATCGATGCGGCGCTGCATGCGCTGAAGCTGGCCGCCATCGCGGGCGATGGCACGGTGACCTACGACGGCGACAATTCTGCATTCCGTCTCGCGCAGTCGCCGAACCGGCCTGAGGTCGCGATCGATGTATCGAAGCGCGGCAGCATCGACGCCCACGACATCACGCTGACCGGCAACGGCTCGGATACCGGCGTGAACATCGACGGCGCGATCCGGTCGACGCTCGCTTCGGGCACGGGCCTCGACGGCAACGTGACGATTGCCGGTGGTTCGCGCATCGGCGGGACGGTCGACGGCGAATCGATTCAATTGCTGGGCGGTACTGACGTGGGCAGCGCTGGCAGCGTGACCGCGCGCGACGCATTGAGCGTGCTGGGCGGCCTGAAGAACGGCGGCACGGTCACGGCGGCGTCGGTCAGCGTGAACGGCGGAACGATCAATGAGGGCAAACTGACCGCACACGGCCGGTTCGCCACCAACGGCGGGCTCAGAAACGACGGCACGCTCACGGCCACGTTCGCCAGCGTGAACGGCGGCGCATCGAACACCGGCACGCTTAGCATGGAAGGCAGGCTCGGCGTCAATGGCGGGCTGACGAACGACGGCACGATCGAGGCGGCGACGGTGAACGTCAACGGTGACACGTCGAACTCGAAGCGGCTGTTCGCCAGCGACGCCCTGATCCTGAATGGCCGCACGACGAACACGGGCCACCTCGTAACGGACGGCTCGCTGTCGATCAACGGCGGACTGGAGAACGGCCTCGAAGTCTGGGCCAAGGCCGTCAGCGTAAACGGCGGCGTGACCAACAAGGGCACCTTGACGGCGCTCGACCGGCTCGCCGTCAACGGCGGGTTGACGAACGGCGGCACGGTCGAAGCCGAATCGATCAGCGTGAACGGCGGTGCGACGAATCGGGGTACGCTGACCGCGGATACGCGTCTGGCGATCAACGGCGGGCTGCGGAATCACGCCGAGGCGCATGCGGCGACGATCAGCGTGAACGGTGGCGTGTTCAATGCCGGGACGCTACGCGGCGACGAACGGATCGGGATCAACGGCGGACTCGACAACCTGACCAGCGCACGGGTCAGCAGTGGCGGCGTCGTGAAGGTGAACGGGCAGGTGGCCAACGCGGGCGAGATCGAGCAGTACGTCAAGCGTTGATCCGCCAGGTCTTCCGGTCGGGGCCTGCCTGACCGGAAGACTGCCGCGCGCCGCGCCGCGTCGCGCGGATAAGGGGCGCCGGCCGCGTGCAATGCGCGGCCGGCACATGCGGGCGCACCGGGCCGGAACCGGCCGGCGCGCCCGCGCATTACACGTACAGATATCGCACGAGGTGGAAGAACACCGGCGCGGCGAAGCAGATCGAGTCGACGCGATCGAGCATCCCGCCGTGGCCCGCGATCATCGAACCCCAGTCCTTGGTGCCGAGCGAGCGCTTGACGGCCGACAGCACGAGCCCGCCGACGAAGCCTGCGATCACGATCGCCAGGGAGATGCCGAACGCCGACCAGAAGCTGAACGGCGTCACGCGATACAGCGCCGCACCGCACAGCGTCGCGAGCAGGCCGCCGCCGACGAAGCCCTCGATCGTCTTGGACGGCGACAGCTGCGGCGCGATCTTGCGCTTCCCGAACAGCTTGCCGACCACATACTGCAGCACGTCGCTGATCTGCACGACGAACAGGAAGAAGAACAGCAGCAGCGGGGTCTGCCCCGTGTAGTGCGGAATGTCGAGGATCAGCAAGGCCGGCGCGTGGCTCAGCCCGTACACGCACACCATCAGCGCCCAGTTGATCTTCGCGTTGCGGCTCAGGAATTCGCGCGTGTCCTGCGTGAGCGCCGATACCAGCGACATCGCGAAGAACAGGTGCACCGGCACGAAGATCGAATACATCCCGTACCAGTTGATGCCGAGCAGCAGGTACTGCACGGGGATCGCGACGAAGAACGCGATGAACAGTGTCGTGTGGTCGCTCGCGGTGGTCGGTGTGAGCGTGATGAATTCGCGCAGCGTCAGGTACGACAGCACCGCGAACACGAGATACGTGACGTTGTTGCCGAGGCTGATCGCGATGACCATGATCGCGATCATCGCCCACCACGCACGGATGCGCTGGTTCAGGTTGACGATGGTCGCGCTCGTGCCGCCGCTGCGTGCGCCGAGGATCGCGCCGATCACGGAGGCGATGACGAGCACGCCCGTGACGCCCGCGACCAGTTCCCAGAAGAGAGTTCGCATGGGGTTATCCGGAAAAGGGAGAGAAGGGGAGCGCGTTCAGCCGGCCGGCCGCTGCGGCGGCGCGAGCGCGACGACCGCGTCGCGCATGCGGGCGAGGAACGTCGGCTTGTCTTCCTGGGCGCCGAGCGCATCGTTCGCACCGAAGTGCACCTTGCAGATCAGCGGCACCGGCCAGATCGCGCCCTTCGGCATGATTCGTTGCAGGTTCTCGAGATAGACGGGCGCGAGCGCGACGTTCGGAAACTCGGTCGCGAGGTGGAACAGCCCGCTCTTGAACGGCTGCGGCAGGATCTCGGCGCCGCGCGTGCCTTCGGGGAAGATGATGATCGAATGGCCCTGCTTGAGCGCGTCGCGCACGGGGTCGAGCGGATCGCCGCCGGATTCGCGGTGGCGGTCGATCAGCACGACGTTCAGCAGCTTCTGCGCGATGTGGCGCTTCATGTCGCTGCTGTCCCAGTAGTCGCGCGCGGCGACCGGCCTCACGACCGCGCGCACGTTGCGCGGCAGCGCGGCGAGGATCGCGAGCGTGTCGATGTGGCTCGTGTGGTTCGAGAAGTAGATCTTCTGCGTCGGGGACGGCGGCGCCTGATGCCAGACCGGATATGCGCCGGCGACGAGCCGCACGATGGACAGCAGGAAATCGCGCTGCCAGACGTTGAGAATGTTCATCGGCGCTGCGCCTCCTGCTTGCCTGCATGGCCCGCGGCGGATGTGCGGCGGGCGGGACCCCGGAATGCCGGCGCGGCAGGATGCGCGCCGGACGGCCCTTGTTTAAATTTTTTCAAATTCGTGGCTGCCTGTCGCAGGTCCGCGATAATCGGACGATTCGCCGCTACACGTTGTTGCGTCGCGGCGAATGTGCCGGTCGGCGGCGTGATAATCGGCTGTTGCACGAGTGCCCGTTTGCAGTTCGAATGGATCTCGCTGCGATCGGGCCAGCGGATTATCGCGAGTTTCCGTCAAAAACGCCAGATTGGCGCCACGCATGCGGGCCGGGCGCATGCTTGACGCATCGGGGCCGCTCGGCGACGATTAGGGCCGCCCATGGAAGGCCGTCCAAGGCCGTTTCGCCGCCCGGGGCATGGCGGCGGGAAACGTATCCGACTGTGCCGCGCAAATAAAACGATGAGCCTCTACGCACTCAAACCCAAATTCCAGAACCGTCTGCGCCCGTTCGCGAACTCGCTCGCGGAGCGCGGCGTCACGGCCAACCAGGTCACGCTGTTCGCGGCCGGCGGCTCGATCGTCGTCGGCGCGCTCGCCGGGCTCGGCGTGTTTGCCCGCGCGCTGTTCCTGCTGATCCCGCTTTGGCTGTTCGCGCGGATGGCGCTCAACGCGATCGACGGGATGCTCGCGCGCGAGCACAACCAGAAGAGCACGCTCGGCGCATACTTGAATGAACTCGGCGACGTCGTGTCCGATATCGCACTGGTGCTGCCGTTTCTCGCGATTCCGGCGTTCGCTCCGGCAGACGTCTGGCTGTTCGCGCTGACGGCGGTGATTGTCGAATGCGCGGGGCTGATCGGCCCGCTGGTCGGCGTGAGCCGCCGCTACGACGGCCCGTTCGGCAAGAGCGACCGCGCGCTCGCCCTCGGCGCGTTCGCGCTGTGGATCGGGCTCGGGTTTCCGGTCGGCGGGGTCGCCGCGTGGCTGTGGCGCCTGCTGATCGTGCTGTCGATCGTGACCGTGGTGCGGCGCGTGCAGGCCGGCATCGCGGAAAAGGGCGGTTGAAAAAGTAGTCGACGCAGTTGCGGTACCGGGCGCCGGAGGGCGGCGCACCAAGATTCGAATAACGAAACGAGAGAGATCGCATGAGCGCACGCATGGCCCGCGAGGCCGACTTCATCACACACGACGGCGAAACGCTGTTCTATCGTCACTGGCCCGCCACGGGCGCGCGCTGCCGCGGTGCAGTCGTGTTGCTGCATCGCGGCCACGAACACTCGGCGCGCGTCGCGCACCTCGTCGACGAGCTCGATTTGCCCGATTTCGCGTTCTTCGCGTGGGACGCGCGCGGCCACGGCCGCTCGCCCGGCGCACGCGGCTACAGCCCGAGCGCGGCCGCGTCGGTGCGGGACCTGCAGACCTTCGTCGAACATATCCGCGACACGCACGGCATCGCGATCGAGGACATGGCCGTGGTCGGCCAGAGCGTCGGCGCAGTGCTCGCGGCCACCTGGGCGCACGACTACGCACCGCCGATCCGCGCGCTCGTCGTCGCATCGCCGGCGTTCCACATCAAGCTCTACGTGCCGTTCGCGCGGCTGGGCCTGCGGCTGATGCACAAGCTGCGCGGGCTGTTCTACGTGAACAGCTACGTGAAGCCGAAATTCCTCACGCACGATCCCGAGCGGATCGCGAGCTATGCGTCCGATCCGCTGATCACGCGGCCGATCGCGGTCAACATGCTGCTCGACCTGCATGACACCGCGCAGCGGATCGTCGCCGACGCGGCGGCGATCACCGTGCCGACCCAACTGCTGATCTCGGGCGCCGACTGGGTCGTGCATCGCGGCCCGCAGGACCGCTTCTTCGAACGGCTCGGGTCCGCGCGCAAGGAGCGCATCGTGCTGCCGGGCTTCTATCACGACACGCTCGGCGAACGCGACCGCGCGCAGGCGCTCGCACCGCTGCGTGCTCGTGCTGTCGCGCTTCGCGGGCGCCGCACGCGAGCTGACGGGGGCGCTGATCGTCAATCCGATCGATATCGACGGGATGGCCGATGCGCTGTCGCAGGCGCTGACGATGCCGCTCGCCGA
>NZ_JAAGPO010000179.1:0-24047 GCF_017104825.1 Burkholderia sp. Ac-20345
TATGTGGTCGCCGAACGCGCCCGACGGCCGCCAGCCGTCGAGCAGCGCGACGAGCCGGCCGGCGTCGAGATCGCGCTGCGCACTGAAATCCGGCAGCAGCGCAATGCCGAGCCCGCCGAGCGCCGCCTCGCGCATCGCCTCGCTGTTGTTCGCCGCAAAGCTGCCGCGCACCGGCACGCTCACACGCTCACGCCGCCGGCCGTGCGGCTCGAAGCTCCATGCGGCCGGCTCGTTGTCGCGCAGGTAGCACAGGCAGCTGTGCTCGACGAGCTCGCTCGGGTGCCGCGGCGCGCCGCGCGCGTCGAGGTAGTCGCGGCTCGCGACGAGCAGCGAGCGCGTGTCGCACAGCTTCCATGCGACATGGGTCTGCGGCGCGGTGGTCGTATGGCGGATCGCGAGGTCGAAGCCCTCCTGCGTCAGCGAATGCAGCCGGTCCGACAGGTCGAGCTCGATCTGCACGCCCGGATGCTGCCGCAGGAAATCGGGCAGGTGCGGCACGACCTGCTGGCGCCCGAGCGCGACCGGCACCGTCAGGCGCAGCAGGCCGCGCGGCTCGCCGGCCAGGTCCTTCACGCGCGCGAAGTGCTGCCCGATCGACTCGAACGCGTCGCGCGTGCTGTCGACGAGCGTCTGGCCCGCGTCGGTGAGCCGCACGCTGCGCGTCGTGCGACGCACGAGCGGCACGCCGGCCGCCTTTTCGAGATCGGCGATGCGCTGGCTCATCGCGGCCTTGCTGATGCCGAGCCGCTGCGCGGCGGCCGTGAAACTGCCCGCCGCGGCCAGCACCGTCAGCGAATGGATATGCGGCCAGAGCGCCTGGACATTTTGCTGATTCATCCATTGATTATTCAGAATTCTGAACAGTGAATCAAGCTGCGCGGCCTTCTCCCGCCCGGCGCGTTTGCCTAGACTTGGTGCTGTCCACCCCACCCGATCCCCAGGAGACACGATGAATCCGGTTCCCGCGTACACCTCCGACGCCGACGTCGGCCACTATGTCGACGGCGCGCCCGTCGCCGGCCGCAGCGGCCGCTTCCAGGACGTTCTCAATCCCGCGCTCGGCCGCGCGGTGCGCCGCGTGGCGCTCGCCGACGACAGCGAAGTGCAGCAGGCCGTCGCATCGGCCCATGCCGCGTTCCCGGCCTGGGCCGCGACGCCGCCGATCCGCCGCGCACGCGTGCTGCACCGTTTCCTGCAACTGATGAACGAGCACCGCGACGCGCTCGCGGCGATCATCACGGCCGAGCACGGCAAGGTGTTTTCCGACGCGCAGGGCGAAGTCGCGCGCGGCATCGACATCATCGAATTCGCATGCGGCGTGCCGCAGCTGCTGAAGGGCGACTTCACCGACCAGGTCAGCACCGGCATCGACAACTGGACGATGCGCCAGCCGCTCGGCGTCGTCGCGGGCATCACGCCGTTCAACTTCCCGTGCATGGTGCCGTGCTGGATGTTCCCGGTCGCGATCGCGACGGGCAACACGTTCGTGCTGAAGCCGAGCGAGCGCGACCCGTCGGCGGCCTTGTTCATCGCCGACCTGCTCACGCAGGCCGGGCTGCCGGCCGGCGTGTTCAACGTCGTGCAGGGCGACAAGGGTGCGGTCGACGCGCTGCTCGACCACCCGGACGTGCAGGCCGTCAGCTTCGTCGGTTCCACGCCGATCGCGGCCTACGTGCAGCAGCGTGCGGTGCAGTCGGGCAAGCGCGTGCAGGCGCTCGGCGGCGCGAAGAACCACCTCGTCGTGATGCCCGACGCGAACCTCGAGCAGGCCGTCGACGCGCTGATCGGCGCCGCGTACGGCTCGGCCGGCGAACGCTGCATGGCGATCAGCGTCGCGGTGCTGGTAGGCGACGTCGCGGACCAGATCGTGCCGCTGGTGGCCGAGCGTGCACGCAAGCTGGTGATCGGTGACGGCATGTCGCCGGAAGTCGAGATGGGCCCGATCGTCACCGGAGATGCATTGAAGCGCATCGAAGGCTATATCGAGCAAGGCGTGAACGAAGGCGCACAACTGGTGGTCGACGGCCGCGGGCTGCGCGTGCCGGGCCGCGAGGCAGGCTTCTTCACCGGCGGCACGCTGTTCGACCACGTGACGCCCGACATGCGGATCTACAAGGAAGAAATCTTCGGGCCCGTGCTCGGCTGCGTGCGCGTGAAGGATTTCGGCGAAGCGGTCGACCTGATCAACGCGCATGAATTCGGCAACGGCGTGTCGTGCTTCACGAGCGACGGCGGCATCGCGCGCGAGTTCGCGCGGCGCATCCAGGTCGGCATGGTCGGCATCAACGTGCCGATTCCGGTGCCGATGGCATGGCACGGCTTCGGCGGCTGGAAGAAGAGCCTGTTCGGCGACATGCATGCATACGGCGAGGAAGGCGTGCGCTTCTACACACGCCAGAAGTCGGTGATGCAGCGCTGGTCGTCGAGCATCGGCAAGGGTGCCGAATTCGCGATGCCGACCGCGAAGTAACCGCCTGACGGCACGCCGCCCGCCGATCAGTTAAGCGGGCGGTGCGCCGGCCGGACGCGTCAGCCGGCCTGCGTGCCGTGCGCGCCGTCGGCGGTCGGCAGGTACGACAGTTCGAGCCGGTACGCGAGCGCGACGAACAGGCTCTGCGCGAGGCCCATCGTGGCCGTCAGCGCACGGAAACCGAACGTCGCGCTGTCCTGCACCATCAGCGTCACCTCGGCCTCCCGCGCCAGCGGGCTCATCCGGCTGTCGGTGATCGCAATCAGCCGCGCGCCGCGCTGCACGGCCTGCTGCGCGACCTGCACGGTTTCCTCCGCATACGGCATGAACGAGATGACGATCATCACGTCGCCCTCGCGCACCGAGCGGATCTGCCCGAGATGCATGCTGCCGAGCGCGCTGAACAGCCCGATGCGCTTGTCGGTGTGCTGCAGCGCATAGTCGAGGTACACGGCAATCGGAAACGCGCGCCGCGAGCCCGCGATCCAGATCGCCTGCGTGTCGGCGAGCAGGTCGACGGCCTGCGCGAGCGCCTGCGAATCGAGCGTCTGCCGCAGCTGCTGCATCCCGGCGATGCTGCCCTTGATGAATTCGTCGGCGATCTGCTCGGGCTGCAGGCTCGACGAGCCCGATTCGATCACGTCGCGCAGCCGCAGGTTGTACGCGCGGCCCGGCGCGATCTGCTGCGCGATCCCTTCGCGGAACAGCCGCTGCATCTCGGAGAAGCCGGAGAAGCCGAAATGCTTCGCGAAGCGCACGACGGCCGACGGCTGGACGCCGCACGCCTCCGCGAGCGACTGGATGCCTTCCAGGCCAAGCTGGTCCCGATGCGTTTCCACGTGGCGCGCAATCACCTTCAGGCGATTGCTGAGGCCGTCGTACTCCTGCGTCAGATGCTGCAGGAACTGCTCGACGGTGGCGGGAGGTTTCTCGGATGAACTCATCGGATAGCGCGAAGTTGACGGCCCCGGCATGCGCGCGATGTTGACTGACGCGGCCCGGGGCTCACCTGGATACATGCATGAAGGGCGAATTTAATCACGTTTGCGGCGCGGCCCGCGCCGCGTGCTCGCTCCCACGCGCTCGATCATCACTTGCCTACGCTCCACGGCGATACTGGAAGCGATTGTCCAACGCTCTCGCGGCGTCGTAAAGATTAGGGCGTCTACCAAGCCGGCCATCGGTGGGAACCGGCGCGAAACCGCCCGCCCCGCGCCCCGGCCGGCCCGTGCCGCCGGTTCAACGATAGTCGACCCACACGCCGCCCGCATCGGCGGAGCGCACGCAGTTCTCGACCCAGCGCACGCCTTCCACGCCCGCATGGACGTCCGGATAGCGGATGTTCTTCAATGCCTCGGCGTCGCCGCGATCGGCCGCATCCATTGCGAGCGCGAAGCGCGCATAGAGATTCGACCAGGCCTCGAACAGCCCTTCCGGATGCCCGGCGCCGATGCGATCTTCGCGCAATGCGTGCGGATGCAGGTAACCCATCCCGCGATCGAGCACCTGCGCCGGCTGCCCCTGCACTTCGTAGCGCAACTGGTTCGGGTGCTCGTCCCACCACTCGACGCTCGCCTTCGAGCCGATCACGCGCACCTTCTGGCTATGCATCGAGCCCGCGTTCACCGCGCTCGACCACACGTAGCCGACCGCGCCCGTGTCGTATTCCATGATCGTGAACGCGTTGTCTTCCAGCGGCGCGCGGCTCTTCACGAAGCTCTGCCGCGAACACATCAGCCGACGGATCTTCAGCTCGGGCGCCATCACTTCGGAGATGTACAGCGGATGCGTGCCGATGTCGCCGAGCACATAGCTCGGGCCCGCGAACTTCGGGTCGACGCGCCAGCGCGCGGCCGCACTCGCGGCCTCGACGCCCTCGCTGTGGAACCCGTGCGCAAACTGCATCTGCACGATGCGGATCTCGCCGAGATCGCCGCGCGCGATCATCTCGCGCGCCTGCTCGATCATCTGGTGTCCGGAATAGCCGTACGCGACGCCGACGATCAGGTTCTTCTCGACCGACAGCCGCTGCAGCGCTTCGGCCTCCTCGGTCGTGAAGCACAGCGGCTTCTCGCAGACCACGTGCAGCCCCGCGTTCAGCGCGGCGCGGCAGATCTCGAAGTGCGTGTTGTTCGGCGTCGCGATCGACACCGCGCGAATGCCGTCCGGGCGGCGGGCCTCGGCATCGAACATCGTCGCGTAGTCGGGATAGCAGCGTTCCGCGGCAACGCCGAGCTTCACGCCGAACTGGCGGCCGCGTTCGGGATCGATGTCGAACGCGCCGGCGACCAGCTGGAAGCTGCCGTCGCGCAGCGCGGCCGACCGGTGGCTGTAGCCGATCTGGCTGCCGAGCCCGCCGCCGACCATGCCCCAGCGAATCGAATGTCCAAGCAGAATCTGTCCGTCAATCATGATGGTGGTGTTCCTGGTCCGTGTTCAGGGTGTGCGTGGTGCGGTGGATCATGCGAAGCCGGCCGACGCGAGAAACGCGCGGCTCGCGGCGACGTCGCGCAGGCTCGTGCCGGCATTGCGCGGGTCGCGCTCCTGCTCGATCGTGATGTAGCCGGCGTAGCCGATGTCGTCGAGCGCGTGCCGGATCGCCCGGTAGTCGAGCACGCCGGTGCCGATCGGGCACATCACGCCGCGCGCGCACGCGGCGAAGAACGCGATGTGCTCGCCCATCACCGCGTCGTACACGGCCGCGTCGATGTCCTTGAAATGCACGTAGTCGAGGCGCGCCGCGTGACGGCGCAGCCACGCTTCCGGATCCATGCCCGAGTAGTACAGGTGGCCCGTGTCGAGACAAAGGCCGGCCGTGTCGGCCGGAATGTCGGCGACGATCCGGTCGATCTCGTCCGCGAACTCGATGTAGCCGCCCGCATGCGGATGGATCACCGTGCGCACGCCGAATTCGTCGCGCGCGATCGTCGCGATCTGCCGGATGTGCTCGACCATCGTCGACCAGCTTTCGTCCGACAGCCGCGGCGCGCGATCGCCATGGCCCGCCGCGTAGTCGCGTTCCTCGTGGCCCCAGTCCATCACGACGAGGTACGGCGCCGCATGGCGCTGGCCGTCCTGCGTCGGCAGCTTCGGCAACCGCGTGATCAGCGCGCAGATGTCGCGCGTCTGGCGCAGCAGGTTCGCCAGGTTCTCCGGCGCTACGAGATCGTCGAAGATCGTGCCGGCGGTGATGCTCAGGCGCTGCCGCTCGAGCTCCGCGCTCACCACGTCGAGCTCGAGCGGGATGTAGCCGTATGGCCCGAGCTCGATGCCCGAGTAGCCGGCCTCGGCAGCCTCGGCGAGCACCTGCCGCCACGGCGGCAGGTGCGGGTTCTTCACGTCGTCGACACCCCAGCAGCACGGTGCGCAACCCATCTTCATCGTCATGTCGATCGGTCCGGCAGATAAGCGGCTGCGGTTCAGCCGCGATAGAACGCAGGGCGTTCGGCCATCGCGATCGGCTCGACCGCCCCGCTCTTTTGCGCACGCACGCAGGCGTCGGCCGCGACCGCCGCCGCGTAGCCGTCCCATGCAGACGGCCCGGTGAGCGCGTTCGCGCGTACGCCGTCGATGAACGCCTGCAGCTCGACGTCGTACGACGCGATGAAGCGCTCCTTCCAGTCGGTCATGATCTCGACCGACTGCCGCGCCGCATGCTTGAGCCCCACGGCCGGCGGATCGGGCAGCTTCGCGATGCCCTGCTCGCCCACCACCTCGCACTGGATGTCATAGCCGTACTGGCAGTTCACGAAGATCTCGACGTCGATGCGCACGCCGCTCGCGGTTTCCAGCAGCACGATCTGCGGATCGGCGAGATGCGAGGACGCGTGGCGCGTCTTCTTCGGATAGACGACCTGGGTGCTCACGTAGTCCTCACCGAGCAGCCAGCGCAGCACGTCGAGCTCGTGGATCAGCGTGTCGGTGATCGCCATGTCGGTCGTGTAGCGCTCGCCGACCGACTGGTTGCGGTGCGCGCAATGCAGCATCAGCGGCGCGCCGATCTCGCCGCTGTCGATCACGCGCTTCAGCGCGCGATAGCCTTCGTCGTACGGACGCATGAAGCCGACCTGCACGAGCCGCTTGCCGTGCGCGACTTCGGTCTCGACGATCCGCATGCAGCCTTCGGCCGTGACCGCGAGCGGCTTCTCGCAAAACACGGGCTTGCCGTGCGCGATCGCATCGAGCACGAACGCTTCGTGCGTCGGCCCCCACGACGTGACGAGCACGGCCTGCACATCGGCGGCCGCGACCACCTCGTGGCCGTCGCCGTAGATCTCGGCGTCGAGCCCGTACTTCGTCACCGCGTCGCGCGCCTGCTGCGGATCGATGTCGTTGACTGCCACGACACGCGCGCCGGACAGCGTACGGGTCAGTCTGCGAATATGGTCCTGGCCGATCGCACCGCAGCCGATCACGCCGATTTGCAAGGTCATCTAAGAGTCTCCAGTCGTTCATTGGCGGTGCGGCACGCGCCGCACCGGTCAGCCATCCGTCAGCGCGCCGTGCGATCGAAATGACGATCGACGTAGCGTTGGATCATGTCGCGCATGTAGCGCGACGACGCTTCCGCACGGTCCTCCCACGCGAACACGCACGACGACATCACGCCGTCGAAGCCTGCCGCGCCGAGCGCGCGAAAGAACACGTCCCAGTCGATCTCGCCCTGCCCGATGTCGAGATGCTGGTGCACGCGGATCTGGTTCGAACCCGGCGGGTTCACGATGTAGCGCAGCTGGCTGCTCTTGCGGTGGTCGAAGGTGTCGGCCACGCGCACGTGTGCGAGGATCGGCGCGGCCTGCGCGATCATCGCGGCCATGTCGTCGCCGTAGTAGAACGTGTGCGGCGCGATGTACGACAGCTTCAGCGACGGCGAGCCGATATTCGTGACGATGTCGATCGCGGGCTGCAGCTGCTCGATCCAGTCCTCCGGATGCGGCTCGACCGACAGCACGATGCGTTCGCGCTCGAGGATCGGCAGCAGCTCGTCCATCGACCGGAACCACGCGGCTTCGCATAGCGCCTGAGGGTTCGCGCCCGGCCGTTCGCCAACCGAGCGCTCGGGCGACGCGCCGCGCCCGAACTCCGACACCATCAGCGCGCACTCCATCTCGACCGCCACCTCGATCGCCTTCTTCCAGCAGCGCACCGCCCATTGCCGCTCGTCCTCGAACGGGCTCGCCCAGCGGTACATCGGCTGCAGCGACGCGAGGCCGACGCCGCTCGCGCGCATGGCCTGACGGAATGCGGCCATCCGCTCGCGGGTCGCGCGGGGCATCACCCACCAGTCGAGAAAGTCGCTGCGCGGCGACAGCTCGATCTGGTCGTAGCCGAGCTCGGCCACCGCGTGCGGCAGGCGGTCGAGCGGCAGGTGGCGAATCATGTAGGGGTCCAGCGCGATCTTCATCGAATGTCCTCGACGGTGGCGGGTTCCGGTCGAAGGCGGCGGCACGTGCCGCCCTCGCCCGGCGATGCATGGCGGGTCAGCGGCGCTTCTTCTTGTTGCGGTACTGGTCGGCGATCACCGCCGCGACGATGATCGCGCCCTTGACCATCTCCTGGTAATACGCGTCGATGCGGATGAACGTGAAACCCGACGTCATCACGCCGAGGATCAGCACGCCGATCACGGTGCCCGTCACGCGGCCGAGGCCACCCGACAGCGACGTGCCGCCGATCACGACCGCCGCGATCGCATCGAGCTCGTACATCACGCCCATGCCCGACTGGCCCGAGATCGCACGCGCGGCCGTCACGGTGCCGGCGATCCCGCTCAGGAGGCCCGCGATCGCGTAGACGAAGATCAGGTGGCGCGTGACGTTGATGCCCGACACGACGGCCGCATGACGGTTCGCGCCGATCGCATACGTGTACTTGCCGAAGCGCGTGTAGCGCAGCACGACGTGGAAGATCGCGGCGATCACGAGAAAGATGATCACCGGATTGGCGCCCGCGCCGATGGCCGCGAACGGGTCGGTCAGCATCGACACCGGCATCCCGTTCGTGAACCACTTCGCGAAGCCGCGCGCGGCCACCATCGTGCCGAGCGTCGCGATGAACGGCGGAATGCCCGTCATCGCGATCAGCGAGCCGTTCAGCAGGCCGACCAGCAGCCCGACGCACACGCCGGCCAGCACGGGCCAGATGATCGGCAGGTCGGTCAGGTGCGGAAACACCGCGCGCGGGAAGTCGGACACCTGCGCGAGACTGGCCGAGACGACCGCCGCGGCGGCCACGACCGAGCCTGATGACAGGTCGATCCCGCTGGTGATGATCACGAGGTTCACACCGACCGCGATGATGCCGATCACGGCCATCTGCAGCACGATGATCTCGAGCCGCTCGGTGTTGAACAGGAAGCTCTGGCCGACGACGATCCAGCCGACGATCTCGAAGAACAGGCTGATGCCGACGAGCACGAGGAAGATGCTCAGCTCGGGCGGCCACTTCGTGTGCCGCGTCTTGAGGGTCATGGTCTGCGCATCCGCGACCGGGTTCATGTTGCCCATTTCCTTGTCTCCAATCTTGTTTCGGCTCAGCGCGACGCGAGATCCATGATGCGGACCTGGTCGGCGTCCTTGCGATCGACGATGCCGGTCATGCGCCCTTCGTGCATCACCATCACGCGATCGCTCATTCCCAGCACTTCCGGCATTTCCGACGAGATCATCAGCACCGCGACGCCCTTGCCGGCGAGCGCGCTGACGAGCCGGTGAATCTCGGCCTTCGCGCCGACGTCGATGCCGCGCGTCGGTTCGTCGAGGATCAGGATGCGCGGCTGCGTGAGCAGCCAGCGGCCGATCAGCACCTTCTGCTGGTTGCCGCCCGACAGGTTCTGGATCTCCTCGTGCAGCCCGGGCGACTTCACGCGCAGCATCCGGCTCATTTCCTCGCAGTCGCGCTTCAGCTGCGCCTGCCGCACGAAATTGAACTTCACGTAGCGGTTGCTGAGCACCGCGGCTTCCATGTTCGCCAGCAGGTCGAGATTCAGGAAGCAGCCGGTGTCCTTGCGGTCCTCGGTGAGGAAGGCCATCCCGTACTTCATCGCCTGCGCGGGCGTCGTGATGCGCACCGGCTTGCCGTCGATCCGGATCTCGCCCGACGTGGCCGGCACGACGCCGAACAGCGCCTCGGCAACGTTCGAACGCCCCGAGCCGACGAGGCCGGCCACGCCGAGGATCTCGCCCGCGCGCAGTTCGAAACTCACGTCGCGGAACACGCCGTCGACGCCGAGGTTCTTCACCGACAGCACGACGTCGCCGATCGGCACCTCTTCCTTCGGGAACATCTGCGTGATCTCGCGCCCGACCATCATGCGGATGATGTCGTCGCGCGTGACGTCGCTCGATGCATGCGTGCCGATGTACTTGCCGTCGCGGAACACCGAGAACTCGTCGGCGATCTCGAACAGCTCGTTCATCTTGTGCGTGATGTAGACGATGCCCTTGCCCTGCTCGCGCAACTGGCGAATGATCCGGAACAGGTGCGTGACTTCCTTGTCGGTCAGCGCCGAGGTCGGCTCGTCCATGATCAGCACGTCGGAGTCGAACGACACGGCCTTCGCGATCTCGACCATCTGGCGGCTCGCGACCGTCAGCGTGCGCACGTCGGTTTCCGGATCGATGTCGATCGACAGCCGCTCGAACAGCTCGGCCGTCTGGCGGCGCAGCGCCGCGTGATCGATCAGGCCGAAACGGTTCTTCGGTTCGCGGCGGATCCAGATGTTCTCCGCGACCGTCATGTACGGCATCAGGTTGAGTTCCTGGTGGATCATCGCGATGCCGCGGTCGAGCGCATCGAGCGGGCCGTTCAGCACGACGGGCTCGCCGTTGATCAGGATCTCGCCCTGGTCGGGCGTATAGACGCCGGCGATGATCTTCATCAGCGTCGACTTGCCCGCGCCGTTCTCGCCCATCAGTGCATGGACGGTGCCGCGACGCACACGGAACTGCACGCCGTCGAGCGCAACGACGCCGGGAAAGGACTTGCCGACGCCGCGCACCTCGAGCACGCAGTCGGCCGCGGAAGAAGCCGGCGGGGCCGACGAGCCGGTCGAGCCGGATGAAGCGGCCGGCGCATCGCCGCCGGCCATCGGGCGCGCGACTCTGGCTGTAAACATGGACGTTCCTCGACAAGTCGCGCGCGAACCCGGGCATGCCGGGCCCGCGCAGTTCAACGGATCACCGGTCAATGCTTCGCGTACTGGTTCATGTTCTCGGGCGTCACGAGCTCGAACGGCACGTTCACGTAGCGGTCGACGGGCTGTTTCTTCGCGAGCTTGAGCGCGGCCGCGACGGCCTGCTGCCCCTGCCCGGCTGCGTTCTGGTACACCGACACCTTCAGCTCGCCGCTCTTCATCGATGCGAGGCCGTCAGGCGTCGCGTCGATGCCGGCGACGATCGTCTTCGGCGTCAGCTTGCGCGCGGCCTTCAGCGCGTTGATCGCGCCGATCGCCATCTCGTCGTTGTTCGACACGATCGCGTCGAACTTCGTGCCGGAGCTCAGCCAGTTCATCGTGATGTCCTGGCCCTGCGTGCGGCTCCACTTGCCTTCGCGCTTGTCGACGATCTTCATGCCCGCGCAATCCTTCGTCGCGATCACGTCCTCGATGTCCTTGGTGCGGGCGCGCGCCGATTCGTTGGACAGCTCGCCCATCAGCACGAGCAGGTCGCCCTTGCCGCCGAGCAGCTTGCACACCTGGCGCGCCTGCAGCGTGCCCGACTGCTTCTCGTCGGACGCGACGACCGCGACGCCGGTTGGCAGCTTGTCGAAATCGACCGGCTTGCGGTTCACGTAAACAAGCGGAATCTTGGCCGCCGTCACCATCTTGGTGATCTTCGGCGTCGCGTCGGTATCGACCGCGTTCACGATGATCGCGTCGACCTTCTGCGCAATCATGTTCTGGACCTGGCTCAACTGCTTGCCGACGTCGTTGCCGCCGTCCTCGATCTGTACCGTCGCGCCGTCCTTCTTCGCCGAATCGGCGATGCTGTTGCGCAGGATGGTCAGGAACGTGTCGTCGAACGACGCCATCGTCACGCCGATCTTCTCGGCATGCGCGAGCGGCGCAGCCAGGATCGCGGCGGCCGCGACGGCCATCAGCTTGGTCTTCATGATCAATCTGTCTCCTCATCTCCGGGGGGCGGAAGACGGCGCGTTGCGCGCCGCCGGGCCGAGTCCGATACGGACTGAAGCATCCGGATGAAACTGTAGATCAC
Source organism: Burkholderia sp. Ac-20345 (assembly GCF_017104825.1). Classification (NCBI taxonomy): domain Bacteria; kingdom Pseudomonadati; phylum Pseudomonadota; class Betaproteobacteria; order Burkholderiales; family Burkholderiaceae; genus Burkholderia; species Burkholderia sp. Ac-20345. The sequence continues at coordinate 11,686 of NZ_JAAGPO010000179.1, forward strand.
TTCCTCGAAAATTTGGAAATTTATTTCTACGTGATTTCACCTAGGGAACTGGATTTCCAAAAAGTCTAGACTCCGTTCCGTAGCCCGATTCCTTGCGGCAGGCAGTCCCGCGTCGTGCAGTACACGTTGCGGATCGCCACCGATGGATCGGTCCCCTAATCTGCCGGCATCGCCGAACGCCGGCCGCGAGCGTGACACGTGATATGAGCCTGCTGAACTTTCCGAGTGACCGCCCCATCGATCTCGCCTGCCTCGGCCGCGTGGCCGTGGATCTCTATGCGCAGCAGTACGGCAGCCGCCTGGAGGACGCGCGCAGCTTCCAGATGTATCTCGGCGGCTCGTCCGGCAACGTCGCGTTCGGCGTGGCCCGGCTCGGGCTGAAGACCGCGATGATCTCGCGCGTCGGCGACGAGCAGATGGGCCGCTTCCTGCGTGAAACGCTCGAGCGCGAAGGCTGCGACACGAGCCAGCTGCAGACCGACCGCGAGCGCCTCACCGCGCTGGTGCTGCTCGGGCTGAAGGATCGCGACACGTTCCCGCTGCTGTTCGTGCGCGAGAACTGTGCGGACATGGCCGTGCGCGCCGACGAGATCAGCGAAGACTTCATCGCGGGCTGCCGCGCGCTGGCGATCACCGGCACGCACCTGTCGACGCCGGGCACGCGCGAGGCGTCGCTGACCGCGCTCGGTTATGCACGCCGCCATGGCGTCGTGCGGATCCTCGACATCGACTACCGGCCCGTGCTGTGGGGACTGACCGCGCGCGGCGCGGGCGAAAACCGCTACGTGCCGGACGCGCAGGTGACGCGGCAGCTGCAGCAGGTGCTCGGCGAATTCGACCTGCTGGTCGGCACCGAGGAGGAATTCCTGATCGCGGGCGGCGTGCCGCACGACGTGATCGGCTCGTTGCAGGCGGTGCGCAAGATCACGAATGCGACGCTGGTCGTCAAGCGCGGCGCGCTCGGCTGCTGCGTGATCGAAGGCGACATTCCCGCCCGCATGGACGATGCACCGACCTACCTCGGCGAACGCGTCGAGGTGCTCAACGTGCTCGGCGCGGGCGACGCGTTCCTGTCGGGCCTGCTGTCGGGGCTGCTGCGCGGCCGCGACTGGGCCGAATCGACGCGCATCGCGAACGCGTGCGGCGCGATCGTCGTGTCGCGTCACGCGTGCTCGGCCGCGATGCCGACGCCGGCCGAACTCGCGCACTGGTTCGACGGCAGCCGCAATCCGGTGGTCGACGCCGACCGCACGCTCGCGCACCTGCATCGCGTGACGGTGCCGCGCCGCGAATGGAACGAGCTGTGCGTGATGGCGTTCGACCATCGCAGCCAGTTCTACGAACTCGCGGTGCAGGCCGGCGCGGACGAAGCGCGGATCAAGACGCTGAAGCGCCTGCTCGTGCGCGCGGTCGAACAGGTCGAGCGCGATCGCCATCTCGAAGGCCACGTCGGCGTGCTGATCGACGGCGGCGGCTACGGCAGCGACGCGCTTGCGTCAGCCACCGGACGCGGCTGGTGGGTCGGCCGCCCGGTCGAGCTGCCGGGCTCGCGGCCGCTGCGTTTCGACGAAACGCGCTCGGTGGGCTCGTCGCTCACGCACTGGCCGACCGAACAGGTCGTGAAGTGCCTGGTTCACTATCACCCCGACGACCAGGTCGACCTGCGCGTCGAACAGGAGCAGCGCGTGCTGGAACTGTGGGAAGCCACGCGCGCCAGCGGCAACGAGCTGCTGCTGGAAATGATTCCGCCGCGCGCGGTCACGCCGGCCGGCACCGAGGACGATGCGGTGCTGCGCACGATCGCGCGCTTCTACAACCTCGGCGTGATGCCCGAATGGTGGAAGCTCACGCCGCTGAGCGCCGACGGCTGGGCGCGGCTCGCCGCGCTGATCGCCGAGCGCGACCCGCACTGCCGTGGCGCGGTGATCCTCGGGCTGAACCAGCCGCTGCAATACCTCGTCGACAGCTTCCGCTCGGCGACCAACCCGATCGTCAAGGGCTTCATGGTCGGGCGCACGCTGTGGGCCGATGCATCGCTGAACTGGTTCGCCGGCCGGATCGACGACCAGGCGCTGATCGACGAAGTCGCCGGCAACTTCGCGCAGCTGGTCGATGCGTGGCTCGGCCGCCGTGCCGCGGCCGCCCGCGCCGCCGCGGCCTGACGCGACGCCCGCGATGACCCACCCGATCTCTCTTCACCGACCGACATGACCTCTACCGTAAGACTGACCGTCAGCCAGGCACTCGTGCGCTACCTGGCCGCCCTGCGCGCCGAAGTCGTCCAGCCCGACGGCCGCACCGAGATCCTGCCGTACTGCGGCGGCGTGTTCGCGATCTTCGGTCACGGCAACGTGGCCGGGCTCGGCGAGGCGCTGCACGCGGAAAAGGACCGGCTGCCGACCTTTCGCGCCCACAACGAGCAAGGGATGGCCAATGCGGCCGTCGCGTTCGCGAAAGCGAATTTCCGCCAGCGGATGATGGCCGCGACGTCGAGCATCGGCCCCGGCGCGACCAACATGCTGACGTCGGCCGCGCTCGCGCACGTCGGCCGGCTGCCGCTGCTGCTGTTGCCCGGCGATGTGTTCGTGTCGCGTCTGCCCGACCCCGTGCTGCAGCAGGTCGAGGATTTCGAGCAAGGCGACGTCAGCGCGAACGACTGCTTCCGGCCGGTGACGCGCTACTTCGACCGGATCACGTCGCCCGAGCAGCTGCTCGTCGCGCTGCCGCGCGCGATCCAGGTGATGACCGATCCCGCGCAGTGCGGCCCCGTGTGCCTCGCGCTGCCGCAGGACGTGCAGACCTTCGCGTACGACTGGCCCGAGGATTTCTTCGCGCCGCCGGTGATCCGGATGCGCCGGCCGCCCGCCGACGCGCTCGAACTCGCCGATGCGCTCGACGTGCTGAAGGCCGCGAAGAAGCCGCTGATCGTCGCGGGCGGCGGCGTGCTGTACAGCCAGGCATGGGACGCGCTGCGCGCGTTCGCCGATACGCATGGCGTGCCGGTCGCCGAATCGCAGGCCGGCAAGGGCAGCCTCGCGTGGGACCATCCGCTGAATCTCGGGTCGATCGGCGTGACGGGCTCGCCCGCCGCGAACCGCGCGGCCGCGCAAGCCGACGTGGTGTTCGCGGTCGGCACGCGGCTGCAGGACTTCACGACCGGCTCGCACGCGCTCTATGGCAATGCGACGCTATTGAGCCTGAACGTGCAGCCGTTCGACGCGGGCAAGAAACGCGGACATCAACTGGTGGCCGATGCGCGCACGGGCCTCGGCCAGTTGTCGGCCGCTCTGGCAGGCTGGCACGCCGATCCGGCCTGGACCGCAGGCAGCCGCGACCAGGCCGCCGCTTGGAATGCACGCGTGACCGAACTCACGACGCGCGTGCCGAAAGACACGCTCCCGTACGACGCGGAAGTGATCGGCGCGGTACGCGATTCCGCAACCGACGCGGGACTCGACAGCGCGCGCGACGACCTCGTCGTGTGCGCGGCCGGCACGCTGCCGGCCGAGTTGCACAAGCTGTGGCGCAGCGGCGTGCCGGGCAACTACCACATGGACTATGCGTATTCGTGCATGGGCTACGAGGTCGCGGGCGGCCTCGGCGCGAAGCTCGCGCGGCCCGAGCGCGAAGTGATCGTGATCGTCGGCGACGGCTCGTACATGATGCTCAACGCGGAACTCGCGACGTCCGTGATGCTCGGCCGCAAGCTGATCGTCGTGATCCTCGACAACCGCGGCTACGGCTGCATCGAGCGGCTGCAACTGAACTGCGGCGGCGCGAGCTTCAACAACATGCTCGACGACTGCGTGCCGGAGGGCGGCGAGCGATCGACGATCGATTTCGCGATGCATGCGCGCGCGATGGGCGCCGAAGCCGTGCACGTGCGCGACATCGGCGAGCTGCGCAGCGAAATGAAGCGTGCCCGCGCCGCGAAGAAGAGCCAGGTGCTCGTGATCGACACCACGCACCGGCGCACGACCGACGACGGCGGCGCATGGTGGGAAGTCGCGGTGCCGCAGGTGTCCGAACGCACCGGCGTCGACGCAGCGCACCGCGCGTATCTCGATGCGAAGACCCGGCAGCGGCGCTGATGGCGCGCACTGCCCACGAACCCTCCCCGCAAAAAACACATTCGAACCAAGGAAGCAGGCCATGAGCTGGAACGTCCGCATCGGTATCAATCCCCTGTCATGGATGAACGACGACCTGCCGTCGCTCGGCGGCGAGACGCCGCTCGAAACGGCATTGAAGGAAGGCGCCGAGATCGGCTACGCGGGCTTCGAGCTCGGCAACAAGTTTCCGAAGACGGGCCCCGAGCTGAAGGCGAAGCTCGCCGAGTTCGGGCTCGTGTGCGTGTCGGGCTGGTATTCGGGTTTCCTCGCCGAAGTCGAGCCGGGCATGAGCGACGCCGAGGCGGTCGCCGCAGAAATCGAGCGCTGCCGCGCGCACATGACGAAGCTGCAGTACAACGACGTGAAGGTGGTGGTCTACGGCGAATGCGCGGGCACGATCCAGGGCAACATCGACACGCCGGTCGCGAAGCGGCCGCGCTTCGTCGACGACGACGCCTGGCGGCGCTATGCGGCACGCCTCGACGCGTTCGGCGCGCGCCTGCTCGACACGTACGGCATCAAGCTCGCCTACCATCATCACATGGGCGCGTACGTCGAGTCGCCCGACGACGTCGACCGGCTGATGGCGCTGACCGACCCGGCGAAAGTCTTCCTGCTGTTCGATACCGGCCATGCGTATTTCGGCGGCGCGGCCAACCCGGTGACGCTGCTGAAGAAGCATGTGTCGCGCGTGGTCCACGTGCATTGCAAGGACGTGCGGCCGCAGGTCGTCACGCAGGCGCGCAACGACGGCTGGAGCTTCCTGAACGGCGTGATCAACGGCACCTTCACGGTGCCGGGCGACGGCGCGCTCGACTACGAGGCGACGCTGCACACGCTGAAGGACGCCGGCTACGAAGGCTGGCTCGTCGTCGAGGCCGAGCAGGATCCGGCCGTCGCGCCGAGCTATGCGTATGCGAAGAAAGGCTACGAATCGCTGCGCGCGATCGTCGACCGGTTGAGCGCGTAAGCGCGTGAACGCATGAGCCCCACCCTGTTGCGGAGCCCCACCCCATGACGATTTCTCCCCTGCTGGTCAAAGCCTCTGCCGACCGCGAAATCTGCAACGTCACGCCCGAGTCGGCCGGCTGGAAGCACGTCGGTTTCCGTGCGCTGCGCCTGAAGGCCGGCGACACCGAAACGCTCGACACCGGCGCGCGCGAGCTGTGCGTCGTCGTGCTCACGGGCACGGTGCGCGCGGACATCGACGGAACAACCTACGATGCGCTCGGCAAGCGCGACAGCGTATTCGAGGACGTGTCGCCGGACGCGCTGTACGTGCCGGGCGGCAAGACGGTCACGCTGGTCGCGACACGCGATGCGGAAATCGCGCTGTGCACCGCGCCATACGCGAGCGGCGACAAGCCCGTGCAACGCCTCGACGGCGAACGGATGCGCCGCTCGGTACGCGGGCAAGGCACCAATACGCGCTACGTGTGCGACATCCTGATGGGCGACAACCCGGCGGCCGACCGGCTGCTCGTGGTCGAGGTCGTCACGCCGGCCAGCCATTCGAGCAGCTATCCGCCGCACAAGCACGACCGCGACGCGGCGCCTGAAGAAACGTCGCTCGAGGAAACCTATTACCACCGGATCGATCCGCCGCAGGGTTTCGCGTTCCAGCGCGTGTACACGGACGACCGCAGCCTCGACGAAGCATGCGCGGTCGAGGACCACGACGTCGTGATGGTGCCGCGCGGCTACCATCCGGTCGTCGCGCCGCACGGCTACAACCTGTACTACCTGAACGTGATGGCCGGGCCGAGCCGTGCGTGGGCGTTCAAGAACGATCCCGCGCACGAGTGGATGCTCGACGCGCCGAAGCGCTGATGGAAAGACGGGCCCGCGCGCGGCCCGTGACGATGCGACGCCCGGCACGCGCACCCAGAGCCGGCGACGCCACGGAGCCGCCATGGTGACGACCCTCTTTCGCTTCGCCCCCCATCCCTTCGACGACGACGCGTCGAATCCGGCACTGCCGCGCTTCGATGCGGCCGTCGCTCGCCGGATGGGTGAAATCGCTGTCAACCTTGCCTCGCGCCGCGGGCTGCCGATCGCGGTGAGCATCGTCGGCGAGCAGGCGCCGCTGTTCTACTGCGCACTCGACGGCAGCGACGCCGGCGACAGCGACGCGATCCGGCGGCGGCAGAACACGGTGTTGCGCTTCGGCCTCAGTTCGCTCGCGGTCGGCGAGCGCTTTCGCCGCGCCGGCTGGTCGCTGCAATCGCAGGGGCTGTCGGATGACGACTATGCGCTCGACGGCGGCGGCGTGCCGTTGCGGATTGCCGGGGCGGGTATCGTCGGCGCGATGACGATCGCGGGGCTCGACGACGCTCGCAATCACGCGCTCGTCGTCGAATGTTTGCGATGGCACGTCGGCGCGAACGCGCTTGCGATGAGCACGTAGCCGCCGTCACGCCGTCACGAACGGCGCGTCGGCAGCACGTCGAGCGTGCGCGCCGGCCGTTTCGCCACGACGGCGTCGGCCTCCTCGTCCGGGATATCGTCGAGCGACCGGTTGTTGGTGCGCGGCCCGAACGCACCGATCGACAGCATCACGATCAGCATGCTGCCGCCGATCAGCGCGAACACCGCCGACACGCCCGCCCGCTCGAGCAGCAGCGCGACGATGAAACTGCTGACGGCCCCGGTCAGGCGGCCGATCGAATGCACGAAGCCGAGCGCGCGCCCACGGATCGCGGTCGGAAACAGTTCCGACTGGTACGCGGTGCCGTTGCTCGCGAGCACCGTGCTCGACAGCGTGACGAGCAGGCCGAACGCAATCACGAACGGCGCTTGCGCCGACATCGCGAACGCGCTGCCGAACAGCGCGACGCCGAACGCCGACGCGACGATCAGCCACTTGCGCTCGATCCGGTCCGCGACCAGACCGGCGACGAGCGGCGACACCGGATAGGCGAACGCGATCACGAACGCATAGCCGAGACTCTTCGCGACGGTTGCGCCCTGAGCGGCGAGCAGCGTCGGCAGCCATTGGCTGAAGCCGAAGAAGCCGATGCTCAGGAATCCGTTGAACGCAATCAGCATCGCGGTGCGGCCGCGGTATCGCGCATCCCACATCGACGGCGCACGCTGCGCGGGTTGCACGGCGGCGGCCGGTAGCGGGACCGCGGGCAGCGGCCGGCCGGATTCGCGCTCCACCATGCGTTCGAGTTGCTGCACGATGCGTTCGGCCTCGGCTTCCCGGCCCGCGCCGACGAGCCAGCGCGGCGACTCCGGCAAGCGTGACTGCAGCCACCAGACGACCACCGCCCCGCTTCCGCCGAGCAGCACGACCCAGCGCCATCCGGACCAGCCGAGCGGAGCGCGCGGCACCCAGAGCCACGACACCAGCGCGAGCACCGGCATGGCCAGGTAGCCGACGGCGAAGCAGACCGCGAACGCCCGGCCGCGTACCGCCTTCGGCACCAGCTCGGTCAGGAACGCGCCGATCGTGATCAGCTCCGCGCCGACGCCGCAGCCCGCGACGAAGCGGCACACGAGCACGCCGAGCGCGCTCGACTGCACGCACATCATCAGGCTCGCCGCGGTATAGAGCAGCAATGCACCGGTGAACAGCGCGCGGCGCCCGTAGCGGTCCGCCAGACGCGACACGAACATTTCGCCGACGAACAATCCGATGAACGTCGCCGCGCCAAGCGCGCCCTGATCCGACATGCCGAGCACGCCGCGTGCCCCGGTGTGAAAGATGCCGTCGCGAATGAGCCCAGGCGGCAGATAAGTCATCTGGAACAGGTCGTAGACCTCGAAAAAGCCGCCGATGCTCAGGAACAGCACAAGCTTCCAGATACCGGCTGTCGCGGGCAGGCGATCGATGCGCGCGGCAAGCGATGCCGCAAGGGAGTCAGACATGGCGTGTCCTCGGTAGTCGCCCGCGCGGCGCGCGGGACGGCGGTCATGGCGCGGTGCAGGCCGCGCGGCGGGCATTCACACGGTGGCGACCGGATTGACCGGCGAGCCGACGAGCCCGCGCAGATGCAGCGGCGGCGCGGTCAGCAGGAAGCGGCAGCGGCGATGTTCGTGCAACCAGTCCGCCAGCGGCGTCAGGTGCCACAGTTCGCCGAGATGGATGCCGAGCTTGAACAGGCACAGCTCGTGCAGCGGCATCAGCGCGCCGGGCTGCGCGCGCGGCGGCGCATCGCGCGGGCGCTCCTCGACCGCATGGTTGTCGGCCGCAAGCGCCGCGAGCCCCGACGCGTCGATCCAGTTCAGCAGGCGCTCGTCGGCGCCGTCCAGCACGCAGCAAGCGTGCGGCGCACCGGTCTCGCCACGCGCGGCCGCTTCCAGCAGACGGTCGGCGAAACCCGTATGCACGCACACGATATCGCCGCGCTCGACGCTCACGCCATCCGCGCGCAGCACCGCCATCCAGTCGTCGAAACCGACCTTGCGCCGCGCGTCGCCGAAGTGACGGCGCAGGTCGACCATCACGCCGCGCCCCTGCACGCCTGTCCGTGCCATCACCTCGATGCCGAGCGCCCGCGCGCCGCCTTCCGGCGCACCGGCCTCCGGCACACGGATATGCTCGTCCATCCGGTAGCCGTTGTAGAACACGCGGGTCCTTTCACCATCACCCGCCGGATCGAACAGCGAGCCGACGTGCGACAGCGCGTCCCATTGCGTCGAGAACTGCGAATGCATGCAGAACGCGTCGTCGCACACGACGTCGGTTGCGTTCGCAACCTGTTCGTCCGCGCGATAGCCGAAGTACGGCTTGTCGCCCACCAGCGCCGGCATGATCGCGGGCGGTCGCCGCCGCGCGTTCAATCCGCCGCCGCGCGGCACGTCGAGCGGCAGGCTCAGCGAAAAAACACGGCCTTCGCGTACTTCCGCGACGCCGCGCAGCACGGCGTCGGGCGTCAGCCAGTTCAGGCGCCCTTTCTGGTCGTCCGGGCCGAAATCGCCCCAGTTCGAGCCGTGGGGTCGATGGGTCCAACGCGGATTCATGGTGTCTCCTCCATGCAATGTCCGGTGCATCCGGTATCTGTCGGTGCGCGGCCCGCTTACCGCGAATGGATCACGCCCAGCGCGGCGAGCCGCGCGTATTCGTGCTCGCCCAGCAGCGGCTGCAGGATCTCGCGGTTGTGTTCGCCGAGCGTGGGCGCGGGCCGGCGGAACGCGCCGGGCGTACCCGACAGGCGCGGCGTGACGTTGTGCATCGGCAGGCTGCCGACGTCGTCGTCGGGCAGTTCGACCAGCGCCTCGCGCTCGATCACGTAGCGATCCGCGACGATCTGTGCGATGTCCTGGATCGGCCCGGCCGTCACGCCCGCTTCCTCGAAGAACGCGAGATTGACGTCGAGATCGCGTGCCCCGATGAATTCGCCGACGATCGCGTCGAGCGCTTCCGCGTGCCGCACGCGCAGCACGTTGGTGGCATAGCGCGGATCGTCGATCAGGTCAGCGCGGCCGATCGCGCGGAACAACCGCTCGGCCATCGCCTGCGTCGAACTCGACAGGCACAGCCATTTACCGTCACGGGTGCGATACGCATTGCGCGGCGCGGTGTTCGTCGAGCGGCTGCCGGTGCGCGGCTTGATCTCGCCGGTCATCACGTAGTTCGCCGCGGCCGGCCCGAGGATCGACAGCAGCGGCTCGAACAGCGACACGTCGATCACCTGCCCCGCCGCACGCTGCGTCCCGCGCGCATGCAGCGCGACCAGCACGGCGAGCGCGCCGGACATCCCGGCCGTCATGTCCGCAAGAAACATCGGCGGAAGTACCGGCTCGCGATCGGCAAACCCGTTGATCGCCGCGAAGCCGGCATAGCCTTCGGCGAGCGTGCCGAAGCCCGGCTTGTGCCGAAACGGGCCGGTTTGCCCCCAGCCGGAGATCCGCGCGATCACCAGTTCCGGCCGGATCGCGAGCAGGTCGTCGGGGCCGAGCCCCATCCGCTCCGCGACGCCCGGCTTGAAGCTCTCGACGAACACGTCCGCGTCGCGCACCAGCCGGCGCACGATGTCGACGCCCTCCGGCGTGCGCAAATCGACGCACACGCTGCGCTTGTTGCGTCCGTATACCTTCCAGTTCGTGCTGATTCCACCCGCGCCGACCGCGCGCAGCGTATCGCCCCGCTCGCTTTCGACCTTCACGACGTCCGCGCCGAAGTCGGCGAGCTGCACGCTCAGCATGTTGCCGGCCATCAGGCGCGACAGGTCGACCACGCGCACGCCGGACAGCGGTCCGAGCGCGCCTGCGTCGAACGATTTCGGACGGATCGGGCCGGTGGGCGCGCGACGATGCGCGCCGGCCGCGCGGGCGGCCTGCGTGTCGGGTACGGACATGACTGTCTCCTGGTGGGTGTCGGTCGTTGGGTCAGGGATGCGCGCGCCGCGCGCCTGCACTACTCGAGCAGCGCGCCAAGCTGGTCGGCTGCGGGAAACGGCGCGCCAGCGGAGGGCAGATCGCCGCCGAGCGCATGCGTCAGCTCGGCGGCGGCGGCCTGCACGTGCGGCAGATAATCCGCCAGCACTTTCTTGTTGAAGCGATAGCGCGGCACGCCGAGCGAGATCGCCCCGCTCAGCACGCGGCCGACACCGAACGCCGGGCACGCGATCGCCGCGCTCTCCGGATCGCGTTCGGCAATCGACACCGTATAGCCCTGTTCGGCCGTCTTCTCGTACTCGCCGCCGCGCGTGCCGGAAAACGCGAGCAGCACGCGCCCCGCCGCGCCGGCGTCGAGCGGAAAACGGTCGCCTTCGCGCAGATGCGTGCGCACCGCGCGCTGTGCCTGGATGCGGAACAGGCAGACGCGCTGGTCGCCCTCGCGCACGTAGAACGCGGCGGTTTCGCCGGTCTGCGCCGACAGCGTCGACAGGATCGGCATCACGTGCTCGCGCAGCTGGAACGACTCGCGGTACATCACGCCGAGCTGGAATACGGCCGGACCCAGCACGTAGCGCCCGTCGGGCAGGCGCTTGATGAAGCGGAACTGCTCGAGGGATTCGAACATCCGCAGCAGCGTGCTCATGTTGAGCCCCGTCGCGTCGCTGACCTGCGCGAGCATCAGCCCGCCGGGCGCGCCGGCGAAGGCCAGCAGCGCGGTCAGCGCGCGATTGACCGCGGCCACGCCGCCTTCTGCCTGATTGTTCGTCTCCACCTTGCTCATGTCCGCCTCGTGCTGTGTCGGGCGACGGTGCGATCCGCATCGCCCAAGGTCATCAAAAAATGAAAGTCACTTTCATTATACGCAGAGCGACGATGACATCAACATGAATTCGAATGACTTCGATCGTTCATCTTCTTTCAATTCCTCGCAAATATAGGCGTTAACGATAATCTTGACGAATGCGCCCATCGATCACAAAAATAAAAGTGACTTTCATTTTATGAGAACGATGATGGATTCTTCCTTCCAACCGGTCTGGCGCTCGCTCCTCTACGTCCCTGCCCACGTCCCCCGTTTCGTCGAGAAAGCCGCGACCAGCGCAGCCGATGCGCTGATCCTCGACCTCGAGGACAGCGTCCCGTTCGCCTGCAAGCCCGACGCCCGCGCCGGCCTCGCCGACGCCGTGCCGATGCTGCGCGCCACCGGCCGCGACGTGCTGGTACGCGCCAACGGCCCGCTCGACCTGCTGGTGCCGGACCTGCGCGCGGCCGTGCGGGCCGGCGTGCACGGCGTCGTGCTGCCGAAGGTGCGCGGCGGCTCGCATGTCGAGGCAATCGACGAACTGCTGGCCACGCTCGAGGATGAAGCCGGTGCCGCACCCGGCGGCACGCGTATCGTCGCGATCATCGAAACGCCGCGCGCGTTCCAGGCGATGGACCGGATCGCACGCGCATCGCCGCGCGTCGTCGCGATGATGCTCGGCGGCGGCGACTTCGCGCTGAACTGCGAAAGCGGCACCGGCGCCGACGTCCTGCGCGTGCCGAAGCAGTTGCTGATCATCGCGGCGCGAGCGGCCGGCATCCTGCCGCTCGGCCTGATCGACGGTCTCGACGAACTGCGCGACCTCGATGCGTTCGAGCGCATCGCCCGCGCGTCCGCGGCGCTCGGCTATGCGGGCGCCACCTGCATCCATCCGCTGCAGGTCGATGCGCTGAACCGCGCGTTCCGCCCCGACGACGACGCGGTGCGCGACGCGCGTGCAGTGCTCGCCGCATACGACGATGCGCGAGCCAACGGCCGCGGCGCGCTGCGCATCGACGGCCGGATGGTTGACGCTGCAGGCGTCGCACAGGCAACGCGCGTACTCGCGCGCGATGCCGCCGTGCGGGCTCGCGCGCGCT
>NZ_JAAGPO010000180.1:0-23949 GCF_017104825.1 Burkholderia sp. Ac-20345
GTCGACGGTTACGTGAATGCCGGCGACCGGATCGTGATCCGACTCGGCGATCGCCGTCGCGGCCCCGGCACACGCGTGCAGACTTTCGCCGAGGACAACTTCCGGTTCCGGCTCTACGTCGATCCGCGGCCGGCGCGCGCCGTTGACCAGCACGAACTGACCCTCGCGGCCGTTCATCCAGTCCATCATGTCGTTCGGTGCAATCGTGCCGTCGCGCGCAAGCTTCAAGTCCGACACGAACAGGTTGCGCTCGGGCCAGCCCGCCAGCGGATCGTCCGCGGCGCGCACGACGAACGGGCCGGCCAGCCCGCGGAAGACCTGCTCGGCCGTCATCATGTGCGGATGCGGGTGGTACCAGTAGGTACCGGCACTCCCCTTCGGCAGCGTGAAGCGGTACACACGCGACGCGCCGGGCGCGACGGGATTGGACGGATTGCCGTCCTGGTCGGGCGGCACGGGCAGGCCGTGCCAGTGGAGCGTCGACGGCTGCGGCAGCTTGTTCACGAACTTGATCTCGACGGTATCGCCCTCGCGCACGTCGATCAGCGGACCGACGACGGGGCCCTGCGTGCCCGCGCCGAACTGCCAGAACGTGGTCGGCCGTGAACCGTGCAGCATCGGGCGCGCCACGGGCTGCGCCACCAGCGTGGCCCGGAACGTGCCGGGCTCGCGGCTTTCGTTCGCGAGCGTGCGCAGCGCCGCGAGCGGCGCGCCGGCCGGCAACGCGTCGGCGGCCGCGAGCGCGGCCGGTGCGGACTTGCCGTGCTGCCCGTGACCCGCCATCCCTGACATACCCGACATGCCGGGCATGTCGTCCATCGAATCCATGCCGGCCATGCCGGCGTGACCGGCATGCTGCGCCCACGCGGCGCGCGCGAACAGCGACGCGGCCGCGACACCGATGGCGCGCGACAGGAAGGTTCTCCGTATCATCAATCGTTCCTCGTTATCCATGCTGCGTCGCGCGGCCGCCGCGACGCCCGCGCCTGCCGGTTGAAGCGCCGATGCGCGACGTAAATCCTGAAGCCCGCGTCATCATAACCGCAGGCCCATATCGAAAATCCCCACCGCCCGCCGGGCGGCGATACGCCGCAGGGTTCGACGACGCCGCGCCCGATTCGGCACGCATCGACCGACACTGTCGACCAGCGCTGCACGGCCATTCACTCGCGACCGCAACACCGCTCACTCCTGCCCGTTGCCGCTTCCGGGCGGTCACCTGGCGCGTGCCGTTCGGCCCAGCCGACGCGCCGATCACTTCACCGATTCACAAACCCGCCGATATTTCACGATGCGGAACAAGTCTCTGCGTTGTAAAAATTCGTGGTGCAGGGCACAAATTTCCCGTTTCGCGATGCCAAAAAACGTTCCGCAATACAAAATGACGATGATAATTATTTGTTTTTAAAAGAGAATTTTTGTTTAGTGAAGCCGTTCTACATGCACCATCGGAGCGGGTCGCGGACGTAGACTTTGTCCCATGCACTGACGCTTCGCCACGACGTTCGATACGGAACCCGGCGCAAGCAGCCAGTCGGGCCACAGCCGGCCGAACCGGCAAGCGGCACAACAGAATCGCTTGTAATCAGAAAGGGAGAACGGAAATGAAGGGATTTCGCTTTGGTTCAGCGCTCGGGTCGTTCTACATCCTGCCGGGTAACGGCGGCTGGGAAGCGACGTTCGGCAACGCCCTGCTCGGCGCATTCTCGTGCCCCGAAGTGGCAGCCGACCACATCTCCCGCGGAGACTGCGAGCAACTGTCCGAACTGGACACGGCAACGCTCGAAGTGCCGCACGAAATCGCCGAATGGGAAATCGTTCACGTCTGAATGACAAGCCAGCAACGAAAAACGCCCCGGGCGTCCGGGGCGTTTTTCTTTTGTAGCCGACGGCTGGCACCAATGCCCGCCGCGCCGGCACACGCAACGACTCGCGCGATCGCGCGGCCCGCGTCAGGCGACCGCGTCGACGATGCCGTTCAGCGTCGCGCTCGGGCGCATTGCCTGGCTCGTCAGGTCGACGTTCGGACGGTAGTAGCCGCCGATGGCCTGTGCCTTGCCCTGCGCGGCCGCCAGTTCTTCCAGAATGCGCGCTTCGCTGTCGGACAGCGCCTTCGCCACGCCTTCGAACTGCGCCTTCAGCGCCGCGTCCTCGGTCTGCTCGGCCAGCGCCTGCGCCCAGTACAGGCACAGGTAGAAGTGGCTGCCGCGGTTGTCGAGACCGCCGACCTTGCGCGCCGGCGACTTGTTCTCGTCCAGGAACTTGCCGGTCGCCTGGTCGAGCGTCTTCGCGAGCACGACCGCCTTCGGGTTCTGGTATGCGTTGCCGAGGTGCTCGAGCGACGCGGCCAGCGCGAGGAATTCACCGAGCGAATCCCAGCGCAGGAAGCCTTCCTCGACGAACTGCTGGACGTGCTTCGGCGCGGAACCGCCCGCACCCGTTTCGAACATCCCGCCGCCGGCCATCAGCGGCACGATCGACAGCATCTTCGCGCTGGTGCCGAGTTCCATGATCGGGAACAGGTCGGTCAGGTAGTCGCGCAGCACGTTGCCGGTGACCGAGATCGTGTCCTTGCCCGCACGGATACGATCGAGCGAGAAACGCGTCGCGTCGACCGGCGTCATCACGCGGATGTCGAGGCCGTTCGTGTCGTGATCCTTCAGGTAACGCTCGACCTTCGCGATGATCTGCGCGTCGTGTGCACGCGCCGGATCGAGCCAGAACACGGCCGGTGCGCCGGTCGCACGCGCGCGGTTCACCGCGAGCTTGACCCAGTCCTGCACCGGCGCGTCCTTCGTCTGGCACATGCGCCAGATGTCGCCCGATTCCACTGCATGCTCGAGCAGCACGTTGCCCGCTTCGTCGGTGACGCGCACGACGCCGTCCGCCGGGATCTGGAACGTCTTGTCGTGCGAACCGTATTCTTCAGCCGCCTGCGCCATCAGGCCGACGTTCGGCACGCTGCCCATCGTGACCGGGTCGAACGCGCCATGCTGCTTGCAGTCCTCGATCACGGCCTGGTAGACACCTGCGTAGCAGCGGTCCGGAATCACGGCCTTCGCGTCGTACAGCTGGCCGTCCGGGCCCCACATGCCGCCCGAGTCGCGGATCATCGCCGGCATCGATGCGTCGACGATCACGTCGCTCGGCACGTGCAGGTTCGTGATGCCCTTGTCCGAGTTGACCATTGCGAGGCGCGGGCGCACTGCATATTCGGCCTTGATGTCGGCTTCGATCGCTTCGCGCGTGTCGGCCGGCAGGTCCTTCAGGCGCGCGTACAGGTCGCCGATGCCGTTGTTCTGGTTGAAGCCGACCTGCGACAGCACGTCCGCGTGCTTCGCAAGCGCGTCGCGGTAGAACACCGACACGAAGTGACCGAACAGGATCGGGTCCGAGACCTTCATCATGGTCGCCTTCAGGTGCACCGAGAACAGCACGTCCTGCGCCTTCGCATCGGCGATCTGCGCGTCGATGAAGCTGCGCAGCGCGTTGCGGCTCATCACCGATGCATCGATCACTTCACCGGCCTTCACGGCCGTCTTTTCCTTCAGCACCTTCTTCGCGCCGTCGGTCGTCGTGAGTTCGATCTTCACGCTGCCGGCATCGGCGATCAGCGCCGACTTCTCGCTGCCGTAGAAGTCGCCTTCGCTCATGTGCGCGACGTGCGCCTTCGACGTGGCCTTCCACGCGCCCATCTTGTGCGGATGCTTGCGTGCGTAGTTCTTGACCGACAGCGGCGCGCGGCGGTCGGAGTTGCCTTCGCGCAGCACCGGGTTCACCGCGCTGCCCTTGATCTTGTCGTAGCGGGCCTTGACCGCCTTCTCTTCGTCCGTCGACGGATCTTCCGGATAGGCCGGCAGCTGGAAGCCCTGCGCCTGCAGTTCGGCGATCGCGGCCTTGAGCTGCGGCACCGATGCGCTGATGTTCGGCAGCTTGATGATGTTCGCTTCCGGCTTCAGCGTGAGCTGGCCCAGTTCGGCCAGATCGTCGGAACCCTTCTGCTCCGGCGGCAGGACGTCTGCGAATGCCGCGATGATGCGGCCGGCGAGCGAGATGTCGCGCGTCTCGACGGCGACGCCGGACGAGCGCGTGAAGGCCTTGACGATCGGCAGCAGCGAATAGGTCGCGAGCGCGGGCGCTTCGTCGGTGAGGGTGTAGATGATCTTGGGCGAAGTGGACATGGTCGATGCGTTGCTACGTGAAAATTTTGACTGAGAGCGCCGGCGGGTAACCGGCGGGGAGCGACCGGATCGGTCGCGAAAGGGGCACGCCGGCTCAGCCAGGCGGTGGTGTTGCGAGGGCCGTCATGTTCTACCTTGCAGGGGCTCCGGGCCGCATCGCGGCGCCGCGGCCCGCATGCCGGACCGCCCTGCCAACAAACCTGCCATCCACGAAACGCTCCGGCGCCGGCAGTAGGCGCCGGGGCGGCCGGACACGCGCCGGCCCACCCCGGAAGGGGACTTACATGTTCTCGATCAGCACTTCACCGAAGCCCGAGCACGACACCTGCGTCGCACCTTCCATCAGGCGCGCGAAGTCGTACGTGACGCGCTTCTGCAGGATCGACTTCTCCATCGCGGCGATGATCGTATCGGCTGCTTCCGTCCAGCCGAGGTGGCGCAGCATCATTTCCGCCGACAGGATCTCGGAACCGGGGTTCACGTAATCCTTGCCTGCGTACTTCGGCGCGGTGCCGTGCGTCGCTTCGAACATCGCGACCGAATCCGACAGGTTCGCGCCCGGCGCGATGCCGATGCCGCCAACCTGCGCGGCCAGCGCGTCGGAGATGTAGTCGCCGTTCAGGTTCAGCGTGGCGATCACGTCGTATTCGGCCGGGCGCAGCAGGATCTGCTGCAGGAATGCGTCGGCGATCGAATCCTTGATCACGATCTCGTTGCCCGTCCTCGGGTTCTTCACGCGCATCCACGGGCCGCCGTCGATCAGCTCGCCGCCGAATTCCTTCTGTGCAAGCGCGTAGCCGGCGTCACGGAACAGGCCTTCCGTGAACTTCATGATGTTGCCCTTGTGCACCAGCGTGACCGACTTGCGATCGTTGTCGATCGCGTACTGGATCGCCTTGCGAACGAGACGCTCGGTGCCTTCGGTCGACACGGGCTTGACACCGATCCCCGAGGTTTCCGGGAAGCGGATCTTCTTCACGCCCATCTCGTCCTGCAGGAACTTGATCACCTTCTTCGCCTGCTCGGAGCCCGCGGCCCATTCGATGCCTGCGTAGATGTCTTCCGAGTTCTCGCGGAAGATCACCATGTCGATCTTTTGCGGCTCGCGCACCGGCGACGGCACGCCCTTGAAGTACTGCACCGGGCGCAGGCACACGTACAGGTCGAGTTCCTGGCGCAGCGCGACGTTCAGCGAACGGATGCCGCCGCCGACCGGGGTCGTGAGCGGCCCCTTGATCGACACCACGTATTCCTTGAGCACCTGCAGCGTTTCGTCCGGAAGCCACACGTCCGGACCGTACACCTTCGTCGCCTTCTCGCCCGCGAAAATCTCCATCCAGTGGATCTTGCGCTTGCCCTTGTAGGCATGCGCGACCGCCGCGTCGACGACCTTGATCATGACCGGGGTGATATCGAAGCCCGTACCGTCGCCTTCGATATAGGGAATGATCGGCTGATCGGAAACGTTGAGCGAGAAGTCCTTGTTGACGGTGATCTTGTCACCGCCTTCCGGAACCTTGATGTGCTGATACGGCATGATCGACTCCAGTGACGTGGCTGAGCAGGTGATGCTGGTCGAAGCTGCGCGCGCGGCGGGGGCGCGGCATGGCCACCCCGTGACGGCAACAGCGAGCCGCTATTCTAGCGCCCCAACCGGGCACTTCGGCATGAAGCGCGGCACTGCGTATCAAGACCCCACTTATGTCTTATATAAGACAGAGGACTTGCCGTTCCGTATTATGCATTAAGATTCCGCCATTTGCCATAGACCGCCCGCCCCCGCTTCCCGCGGCGCGCCGGGCGGACGCCCCGCCATGAACCTGATCGCCCTCAACAAGCCGTTCGGCACGATTTGCCAGTTTTCCGCGCACGAGACGCGCCCGTCGCTCGGCGACTGGGTAAAAACGCCCGGCGTCTACGCGGCCGGCCGGCTGGACGCGGACAGCGAGGGGCTGCTGCTGCTCACCGACGACGGCGCGCTGCAGGCGCGCATCGCCGAGCCGCGCCACAAGCTCGTCAAGCGCTACTGGGCGCAGGTCGAGGGCGCGCCCGGGCCCGCAGACCTGAAGGCGCTCGCGCGCGGCGTCGACCTCGGCGACTACGTGACGCGCCCGTGCCGCGCCGAATTCATCGAACCGCCCGACACGCTGTGGCCGCGCAATCCGCCGATCCGCTACCGCGCCGCGATCCCGACGACGTGGATCGAGCTTGCGATCACCGAGGGCAAGAACCGGCAGGTGCGCAGGATGACGGCGGCCGTCGGCTTCCCGACGTTGCGCCTGGTGCGCGTCGGCGTCGGTGCGCTGGATATATTCGCGCTCGGCATTGCACCGGGAGAAACAATCGCGCTGCCGCCGCGCGCGCCGTGGGACGGTTTCGCGCCCGCCGGATGACGAATTCGGGACGCGCGAATTTTTCGTCATCTTTTTCGTCAACCGCCCGCGAAGATCGCGCGTTAAACCACGCAGATGCCAACCTTAGCTATCCGGCATTGGCAGCCGAACCCGTGTTTGCGTCACGAAAGCGACGTTTTTATCGAATACGATTCGGCGCCCGCAGCGCAATGAGAAATTTCTCGAAGCGTCTGTCAACCGAAAGGTGGATGGCACCGTTAGACGACATGACTCCTATTGCCGGGTCATTTGGTTAATTAACTAAAAGCTGAGGAACACAACATGAACAAACTGATCGCTGCTCTGGTCGCTGGTCTCTTCGCAACGGCTGCTTTCGCACAAGCATCGGCTCCGGCCGCTCCGGCTGCTGCTGCTCCGGCAGAAGCTGCTTCGGCACCGGCTAAGAAGGCAACGCACAAGAAGCACCACGCAGCTAAGAAGCACCACGCTGCGAAGAAGGCTGCTAGCGAAGCCGAAGCACCGGCAGCTGCTTCGAACTAAGCAAGCTTGCTGTAATAACGCAGTCAAGAACACGCAGTCTTGCCGTTCTTACGGCGTTGAAAGGCAGATCACCGCAAGGCGATCTGCCTTTTTCTTTTGTGTGCCCGCCTGCGCGCATCGCGTACCATGCGGGTCTCGTTTTCCAGATAGGAGCCTTGCTGTGCAATTCTCCCTGCGCTCGTCGCTCGGCCGCCTTGCGCGCGCCGCCGTGTTTCCCGCCGCGCTCGCCGTCCTCGCGCTCGGCATGCAGGCCGCCAGCGCGCAAGTGCCGCCCGGCGCCAAGCAGCCGAGCGAATTCCCGCGCGTGAAGCTGCGCGCCGGCATGTACGTGATCGACGCGGCCGTCGCCGCGAACGACCCCGACCGCGAACAGGGGCTGATGTACCGTTCGCAGCTCGCGCCGAACGAAGGCATGCTGTTCGTGTTCAACGAGAACGCGGTGCACTGCTTCTGGATGAAGAACACGCTGATCCCGCTGTCGATCGCGTTCATCCGCGCCGACGGCACGATCACCGACATCGACGAGATGAAGGCCGAGACGACCGACAACCACTGCCCGCGCAACAACGGCGTCTATGCGCTCGAAATGAGCAAGGGCTGGTTCGCGGCGAAGGGCATCAAGCCCGGCATGAAGCTCGAAGGCCTGCCGAAGGCCCCGTAACGGCCATTGCCGCGGCGCCGCGCCGCGCACCGACCGAAGCCGGCCGCCCGTAGCGTGCCGGTTTTTTTTCGCCCGCCGGCGGTGGCACCCGGCTTGATTCCGCCGGTGCCGGCCGCATCTGCAAAAGCCACGCGCAAGCGCTATCCTTTAAGTCTAGCTTGTCCAATCCGGGCCTGCCCTGCCGGCCCGCTTACGATCCGAACCTAAGGAGGTTCACGTGCCCCGCAAAACCCCCATCGAGCGCTATCGCAATATCGGGATCAGCGCTCACATCGATGCCGGCAAGACCACGACGACCGAGCGCATCCTGTTTTACACCGGCGTGAGCCACAAGATCGGTGAAGTGCACGACGGCGCGGCCACGATGGACTGGATGGAGCAGGAGCAGGAACGCGGCATCACGATCACGTCGGCGGCGACCACGGCCTTCTGGAAGGGCATGGCCGGCAACTATCCGGAGCACCGGATCAACATCATCGACACGCCCGGGCACGTCGACTTCACGATTGAAGTCGAGCGCTCGATGCGCGTGCTCGACGGCGCGTGCATGGTCTACGACTCGGTCGGCGGCGTGCAGCCGCAGTCCGAAACCGTCTGGCGCCAGGCCAACAAGTACAAGGTGCCGCGCATCGCGTTCGTCAACAAGATGGACCGCGTCGGCGCCGATTTCTTCCGCGTGCAGCGGCAGATCGGCGAGCGCCTGAAAGGCGTCGCCGTGCCGATCCAGATTCCGATCGGCGCGGAAGATCATTTCCAGGGCGTCGTCGATCTCGTGAAGATGAAGGCGATCGTGTGGGACGACGAAAGCCAGGGCGTGAAGTTCTCGTACGAGGACATTCCGGCGAACCTCGTCGAGCTCGCGCACGAATGGCGCGAGAAGATGGTCGAGGCCGCGGCGGAAGCGAGCGAGGAACTGCTCGAGAAGTACCTGCACGACCACGAATCGCTGACCGAGGACGAGATCAAGGCCGCGCTGCGCAAGCGCACGATCGCGAACGAGATCGTGCCGATGCTGTGCGGCAGCGCGTTCAAGAACAAGGGCGTGCAGGCGATGCTCGACGCCGTGATCGACTACCTGCCGTCGCCGGTCGACGTGCCGGCGATTCTCGGCCACGACTTCGCCGATCCGGAAAAGCCCGCGGAACGTCATCCGAGCGATGACGAGCCGTTCTCGTCGCTCGCGTTCAAGATCATGACCGACCCGTTCGTCGGCCAGCTGATCTTCTTCCGCGTGTATTCGGGCGTCGTCGAATCCGGCGACACGGTGCTCAACGCGACCAAGGACAAGAAGGAACGGCTCGGCCGGATCCTGCAGATGCACGCGAACGAGCGCAAGGAAATCAAGGAAGTGCGCGCGGGCGACATCGCGGCGGCCGTCGGCCTGAAGGAAGCGACCACCGGCGACACGCTGTGCGATCCGGCCAAGCCGATCATCCTCGAGAAGATGGAATTCCCGGAACCGGTGATCTCGCAGGCCGTCGAGCCGAAGACGAAGGCCGACCAGGAAAAGATGGGCCTCGCGCTGAACCGCCTGGCACAGGAAGATCCGTCGTTCCGCGTGCAGACCGACGAAGAGTCCGGCCAGACGATCATTTCGGGGATGGGCGAGCTTCACCTCGAAATCCTGGTCGACCGGATGAAGCGCGAATTCGGCGTCGAAGCGACGGTCGGCAAGCCGCAGGTCGCGTATCGCGAGACGGTGCGCACGACGGCGTCCGACGTCGAGGGCAAGTTCGTCAAGCAGTCGGGTGGCCGCGGCCAGTACGGCCACGCGGTGATCACGCTCGAGCCGAACCCCGGCAAGGGCTACGAGTTTCTCGACGAGATCAAGGGCGGCGTGATTCCGCGTGAATTCATCCCGGCCGTCGACAAGGGCATCACCGAAACGCTGAAAAGCGGCGTGCTCGCGGGATACCCGGTCGTCGACGTGAAGGTGCACCTGACGTTCGGCTCGTACCACGACGTCGACTCGAACGAAAACGCGTTCCGGATGGCCGGCTCGATGGCGTTCAAGGAAGCGATGCGCCGTGCGAAGCCCGTGCTGCTCGAGCCGATGATGGCCGTCGAGGTCGAGACGCCCGAGGACTTCATGGGCAACGTGATGGGCGACCTGTCGAGCCGGCGCGGCATCGTGCAGGGGATGGAGGACATCGCGGGCGGCGGCGGCAAGCTCGTGCGCGCCGAGGTGCCGCTTGCGGAGATGTTCGGCTATTCGACATCGCTGCGTTCGGCCACGCAGGGCCGCGCGACCTACACGATGGAGTTCAAGCACTACGCGGAAACGCCGGCCAACGTATCGGAAGGCGTGATCAGTGCGAAAGTGAAGTAAGTACGGGGCGCTCACGCGCTGCCGCATGCACGCAAGGCCCGTCCGGTTCCGGACGGGCCTTTTTTCATTCGGCGCGCGCGGCGTTCGCGGCTTTTTGATCGGCACGCCCCGCATTTTTTTCGCGTGCCACAATGGATCGCGATTCGTCTGATGGAACCATCCCGATGCCGCCCACCCCTGCCCTGCGACGCCTGCTGATGCTCTACGCCGGCCTGATCGCCGCGAACGCCGCCGTCTGGCTGTGGGCGCTCGCCGTGTTGCGCGATCACCCGCTGCTGCTCGGCACCGCGGCAATCGCGTACGGGCTCGGGCTGCGTCATGCGGTCGACGCCGATCACATCGCAGCGATCGACGTTGCGACGCGCAAGCTGATGCAGGAAGGCCAGCGTCCGGTGAGCGTCGGGCTGTTCTTCTCGCTCGGCCATTCGACGATCGTAATCGCCGCGACGCTCGGCATCGCGCTGACCGCGTTCGCGCTGCGCGACCGGTTCGATGCATTCCGCGAGATTGGCGGCACGATCGGCACGGCGGTGTCGGCCACCTTCCTGCTCGTGCTCGCGTGCGTGAACCTCGTGATCCTGCGCGACGTGTGGCGGCGCTATCGCGGCACGCACGGGCACGCGCACGATGCCGCGCATGTGCACCGTCCTGCCGGGCTCGTGTCCCGGCTGCTACGTCCGCTGTTCCGGTTCGTGTCGAAGAGCTGGCACATGTACCCGGTCGGCGTGCTGTTCGGGCTAGGTTTCGATACTGCAACCGAAATCGGCCTGCTCGCGATCGCCGCCGCACAGGCGAGCCAGGGGCTGCCGGTCTATACGGTCATGCTGTTTCCCGCGCTTTTCACCGCCGGCATGACGCTGATCGACTCGACCGACAACGTGCTGATGATTCACGCGTACGGCTGGGCGATGGACGATCCGCAGCGCAAGCTGCTCTACAACGCGAGCATCACGTTCGTGTCGGCGGCCGTCGCGCTGGCGATCGGCGGGATCGAGGCAGCCGGCCTGCTGGCCGACAAGCTGTCGCTGACGGGCCCCGTGCGCGACGCGCTCGATGCGCTCGGCAAACGTTTCGGCTCGATCGGCTACGGCATCGTCGCCCTGTTCCTCGTCTGCTGGATCGCGTCGATCCTGTTCCACCGCTGGCAGCGCGCGGCCGATGCGCCTGCGCGCTGAACATAGCTCAGACGTTTCATTCCGGAAACAAAACTCCCCCCAAGACGTTGCATGCACCGTCGCGCGCTTGCGTGCGCCTTGCGCGACGGGCGCTTGCGGCCGGTGGCACGGATCTCGCAGATAGGGATTCGCACGGCGGGCCCGCGTGCCGTTCCGCGATCGCGGCTGGCGTCCAGCGCCCGCCCGAAAGCGATCGGCTGACGACAGGACTACGAACCTTTACCGGCCCCCTGTACCACACGTAGATCGCCGCGCGGCGACGAGGCATCGCGCGCATGGGGAGGCCATGATGCTCAAGACGAAACAACCGTTCCGTACGCCGGGACGGCGCTATCGCGCAACCTTGTTCGCCGCAGCCGCGTTCGCGTGCTGCTGCTCGTATGCCGTCGCACAAGACGCGACACCGGACCCCGCGGCCGATGCAGGTGCCAGCGCGGACGCCATCATGACACTGGTCGACGACGCTTCGCCGTGTGCAGCCAATCCGGCTGCGTGCGCGGTGCACGTCTTCGCCGGTGGGCATGTCGGCGGTAATGGCGCGGGCGCGGGCGCGAGCGGCAATGGCAATGGCAATGGCAATGGCGGCAGCCCCGGTAGCGGAAATGGCAATGGCAGCGGCAACAATGGGAACGGTACCGTCGGACCTGCTGGCGTCGGCGGAACGACAAGCGGAACATCCGGCGGCACGAGTGGTTCAGGCGGCTCGGGTCGCGGAGGGAATGCGTCTGGCACCGGGGGTTCGGGTGGTGGGACCTCCGGTGGCGGCACTTCGGGCGGTGGTACTTCGGGCGGCGGTACTTCGGGTGGCGGCACTTCTGGTGGCGGTACTTCGGGCGGCGGCACTTCCGGTGGCGGCACTTCGGGCGGCGGTACTTCCGGTGGCGGCACTTCCGGTGGCGGCACTTCGGGCGGCGGTACTTCCGGTGGCGGCACTTCCGGTGGCGGCACTTCGGGCGGCGGTACTTCCGGTGGCGGCACTTCGGGCGGCGGTACTTCCGGTGGCGGCACTTCGGGCGGCGGTACTTCCGGTGGCGGCACTTCGGGAGGCGGTACTTCCGGTGGCGGTACTTCAGGCGCTGGAGGTCATGGTGGCCATGGCGGTGGTGGCGACGGTGACGGCGGCGGTCACGGCAATGGCGGTGGTCATGGCGACGGTGACGGCGGTGGGCACGGCAATGGTGGTGGCCACGGCAATGGCGACGGCGGCGGGCACGGCAACGGTGGCCATGGCGACGGTGACGGCGGCGGGCACGGCAATGGTGGTGGCCACGGCAATGGCGACGGCGGTGGTCACGGCAACGGTGGCCATGGTGACGGTGATGGCGGCGGTCACGGCAATGGTGGTGGCCACGGCAACGGTGACGGCGGCGGGAACGGCAATGGTGGTGGCCACGGCAATGGCGACGGCGGTGGTCACGGCAACGGTGGCCACGGCAATGGCGACGGCGGCGGTCACGGCAACGGTGGCCATGGCAACGGTGACGGCGGCGGGAACGGCAATGGTGGTGGCCACGGCAATGGCGACGGCGGTGGTCACGGCAACGGTGGCCACGGCAATGGCGACGGCGGCGGTCGCGGCAACGGCGGCCATGGCGACGGTGATGGCGGCGGTCACGGCAACGGTGGCCATGGCAATGGCGACGGCGGCGGTCACGGCAATGGCGGTGGCAACGGCAATGGAAACGGCAGTGGCAGCGCCGGCAACGGTCGCGGCAATGGCAATGGCAATGGTGCTGGCGGCAACGGTGGCCAGGGCAGTAGCGGCGGCAACGGCGGTCCGGGTAACGGCGGCGGTACCGGCGGTAACGGCGGCAACGGTGGTCACGGCAATGGCGGCGGCAACGGCAATGGAAACGGCAGTGGCGGCGCCGGCAATGGCGGGGCCAACGGTGTCGGCAACGGCCATGGCAACGGGAACGGCAATGGCGGTGGTCACGGCAACGGCGGATCGTCCGGAGGCAACCACTGACCGGCCGCATTGCCCGGCCGGGTGTCGTCAGAGCATCTCGAGCGCGCGCTTGCTGCGTGGCGGACGGAAGTACGCGTCAAGCTGCGTGCGCTCGTCATCGCTGAACACGAAATCGAGCGCGGCGCGGTTGTCGCGCACGTGTTCGAGCCGCGACGCCTTCGGGATCGCGAACACCCCCGGCTGCGCGAGCACCCACGCGAGCGCGACGCGCATCACCGACACGCCGCGCTGCCGCGCGATCTCGTCGAGCGGCGAGCGCTTCGGCAGCCGCCCGTGATCGACCGGGCTGTACGCCATCGCCGGTATCCGGTGCTCGGCGAGCCACGGCAGCAGGTCGAATTCCGGGCCGCGCCGCGCGATGTTGTAGAGGATCTGGTTGGTCGCGCACGCGCCGCCACCAGCTTCATCGACGAGTTCGGCCATGTCGGCCGTATCGAAGTTGCTGACACCCCAGTGACGAATCTTGCCGGCGCGCTGCAGCGCTTCGAAGCCTTCGACCGTCTCCGCGAGCGGCACCGAGCCGCGCCAGTGCAGCAGATACAGGTCGAGGCGATCGGTGCCCAGGCGCTTGAGGCTCGCATCGCACGCGGCGACGACGCCGCGCCGGCTCGCATGGTGCGGATAGACCTTGCTGACGAGGAACACATCGTCGCGCAGACCCGCGAGCGCCTCGCCGACCAGTTCCTCGGTCGCGCCGTCGCCGTACATCTCGGCCGTATCGACCAGCGTCATCCCGAGCGCGACGCCTTCGCGCAGCGCGGCAATCTCGTCCGCGCGCCGGGCCGGCCGCTCACCCATTTCCCACGTGCCCAGGCCAAGCTTCGGAATCGTCTCGCCGTCCGGCAGGACGACCGTGGCGATCGTGTCTGTCATGCGTTCCTCGTTGCGGATTCGTGGCCGCGCACCGCGGCCCAGGCATGGAATACGACGCATCAGTGTAGTCAATCGGCGCGCGGTTCACCTATTGCACGGCAAAAACCGGCTATAACGGCGCCACGTGATGACTTAGAATGGCCGCAATCAGATCGATACCCATTCCATGAAGGCATCCACGGACGACCGCTGGCAGGACCTGCGCCCCGACCCCGACAACGACACGCCGCTCTACCTGCAGCTCGCCCGCAAGCTCGGCGACGCGATCCACGACAACCGCTGGACGGCCGGTGAGGCATTGCCCTCCGAGCGCGTGCTGTCCGATGCGCTCGGCGTATCGCGCATCACCGCGCGCAAGGCGATCGCGCTGCTCGTCGAGCAAGGCCTGATTCGCCGCACACAGGGCGCCGGCAACTTCATCCAGCCGCGCTACGAAGATCCGCTGTCGAGGCTGTCGAGCTTCAGCGAAATGCTCGAACGGCGCGGCTTCAAGCCGAGCTCGCAATGGCTCGCGCGCGAGATCCAGCCGGCGAACCGCGACGAAGTGATCCAGCTCGGGCTGTCGCCGGCCGCATCGGTCACGCGCCTGAAGCGCCTGCGCCTCGCCGACGGCATCGTGATGGCCGTCGAGAATTCGACGTTCCCCGCGACGCTGATCCCCGATCCGCAGGCGATCGGCGGATCGCTATACAGCTATCTCGAAGCACGCGGCACGCCGATCGTGCGCGCGCTGCAGCATTTCCGCGCGGTCAACGCGACCGACGAGATCGCCGAGCAGATGGGCATCGCACCGCACGACGCGCTGCTGCTGATCACACGAATCGGCTATACGTCGGACCAGCGCGCGATCGAACTGACCGATACCTACTGCCGCAACGACTACTACGACTTCGTCGTCGAGCTGCGCAAGTAACGCCGGCCGCGCCGCCGGCGCTCACAGCCAGCGCGCCTCATCGGCGCCGAGCGGCACGGGCGGGCGCGCAAGCGACGGCGGTGTCGCCGACAACCGCTCGGCCGGCCGCACCGCATCGAGCGTGCCGAACGGCGACGCGATGCGCTCGATCCGGTCGCGCACGTCGGTGCCGGCGAAATCGGGCGCCTGCAAGCCGTCCGGCACGATGCCGAACGATTGCAGCCAGCGTCCCGTCTGCGCGAGCGACAGTCGCACGTGCCAGCTTCCCCCTTCGCGCGCCCGGCGCGCGAGCGCGATCATCGCGCCGAACGCCGCCAGATAGCCCGTTGCATGATCGAGCGCCTGACACGGCAGGTGGCGCGGCGCATCCGCGTGCGCGGCCTGCTGCTCCTGCCACGCGATCCCGCTCGCCGACTGCACGAGGCTGTCGAAGCCACGCCGCTGCGCCCATGGCCCCGCGTGCCCGTACGCGGATATCGACACGTACACGATGCCAAGCCGCCGCGCCGCCAGCGCTTGTGGCCCGAAGCCGCGCGCCGCGAGCGCGCCGGGCCGGTACGACTGCAGGAACACATCCGCATCGCGTGCGAGCACATGCAGCGTTTCAATGCCCGCCGCGTCGCGCAGGTCGATCCACGTCGAACGCTTGCCGCGCCCGTTGTCGATCACGAGCGGCGCGATGTTCGGCAGATGCGGCCCGTTGACGAGCAGCGTCTGCGCGCCATGCGACGCCAGCGTGCGGCCCGCGACCGGCCCCGCGATGATCCGCGTGAGATCGAGCACGCGCACTCCGGCGAGCGGCTGGCCGGATTCGCCACGGCCGATCGGCTCGACCGGTGCGTCGCCAATTCGCTCGATCTCGAACAGCGGTAACGGTGCAATCGCGCGCGCCTGCTCGAGTGACGCCCACTCATCAGGTGTTCTGATCAATGCGGCGCACAGCCCGGCCTCGGCCAGCGCAGTATCGAGTGCCGCACCGTCCCGCGTGCGGATCGCAGCGGCGACATCATCCCGCTGCTCGCCGCAGCCGAGTACGTCGAGAATCCCGCGCAGGTGATGCGGGAAGTTTGCGTGCAACTGGATCCAGCGCCCGTCGCCCGTCTCGAAGAAACCCGTTACCGGATGACGCAACTCCGGCGGTGGACCATCGTCCACGCGCAGGTAGCGTTCACTGCGAAACGCGACGAGCGCATCGCGCACCGACACGTCGACGGATTGCGCGACGCCCGTGCGAAGCCGATGGCATTCGGCCGCCGCGAGCCCGGCTGCCGCGATCGTCGCCGCGGCCAGCGTGCCGACCCGGAAGGTCGACGGCAGCGTCGGGTCCTGCCCCGTCACGGTCGCACGGGCCAGTGCGTCGGGGTCGCCGTGTGCGAGCCGCCACAGATGCGTCAACGCGAGTTCGGGGGGCATGGCGAGAGAGGCGGTGGGAGACACAGGATCGAGTCTAGAATTCTCGACAGTCGCGAGCAATCCTGATTGCGAGAGTCAGCCCATCACGCACGGCGCGTAGCGCGGGTGCATCTCCTACACCCCGGCACGAGCGGCCTACATCACATCTCCCAGCGCCGGAAGCCTGCCGGCATCCTCTGTGCCGGCGTAACCCCCGGCACATTTGAACCGTGACCGGCTGCGCTCGCTGCCGGACGGCGCGACCAGGCACCGCGGCAACCACGCGGACAAAATGCGGCTACCCGCACGCCACCGTGCCAACGCGAAGCGTTCCGGCAGCGGCGTCGAACGTTCGCTCGACCGGGGCGTGCCGGAGCCGCGCTCGCCGATCCCGTCGATCGCCAGCCGGTCGCACCGCCGGCCGGATCGCGCATGCGCTCGACCCACGCGCTGACAGGAAGCCGGCCCAGTCCCGAGTGCGCTAAGTCGGCAGCGATGCAGGCGCGTGACGCCGGGCGTCGCGCCACGCGGCGAGCGGCCGCCACCACGCCTGCGCGGCGCGCCTGGCCGGCACCTCGAGCGCACCGAACGCGAACGTCGCACCCTGCGCCCCCGCGCTGACCCAGATGCGCATGCCGGGCGTGAGCATCAGCGAATCGCCGGCGCCGAGCCAGTGATCGTCGGGCCTGCCCTCGATCGTCACCCAGGCCTCTCCGTCGGCCACTTCCAGTGCGGTGCGATCGACGATCCGCCACCGACCGGCCGGCTCGTCGCCATCGATCACATAAAGTCGCAGTTCGCGCATGGCAGCCTCCTGGTCGCACGGGTTCGATGGCACCAGTATTTCGGACAGTGGCAGCACACGGACAGATACGGTTGCAGACACTTTTGACTGAACTGTACTGGTTGCTCGACGGGGACGGGCACCCGCCGGCCGGACTGCGCGCCGCCCTTGCGCAGAACCTGCACGGCGCAATGGCTTTCCCTACAATGTCGGCTGTCCCGCGCCACCACCCCGCCCCCCAATGTTCCAGCGCCCGCCTGCCGCCGCTCCCGGCGAAAAGAACCTCACCGTGATGCTCTGGCTCGTCGCAACGGGCTTCTTCATGCAGACGCTCGATTCGACGATCGTCAACACGGCGCTGCCGTCGATGGCCGCGAGCCTCGGCGAATCGCCGCTGCGCATGCAGTCGGTCGTGATCGCGTACTCGCTGACGATGGCGGTGATGATCCCGGTGTCGGGCTGGCTCGCCGACACGTTCGGCACGCGGCGCGTGTTCTTCAGTGCGATCCTGGTGTTCTCGCTGGGCTCGTTGCTGTGCGCGAACGCGCATACGCTGACGCAGCTCGTCGCGTTCCGCGTCGTGCAGGGCGTCGGCGGTGCGATGCTGCTGCCGGTCGGGCGGCTCGCGGTGCTGCGCACGTTCCCGGCCGAACGCTACCTGCCCGCGCTGTCGTTCGTCGCGATTCCCGGCCTGATCGGCCCGCTGATCGGGCCGACGCTCGGCGGCTGGCTCGTGAAGATCGCGTCGTGGCACTGGATCTTCCTGATCAACGTGCCGGTCGGCGTCGCGGGCTGCATCGCGACCTTCTATTCGATGCCCGATTCGCGCAACCCGGCCGTCGGCCGCTTCGACCTGAAGGGCTATCTGCTGCTGACGATCGGCATGGTCGCGATCTCGCTGTCGCTCGACGGGCTCGCGGATCTCGGGATGCAGCACGCGGCGGTGCTCGTGCTGCTGATCCTGAGCCTCGCGTGCTTCGTCGCGTACGGGCTGTATGCGGTGCGCGCGCCGCAACCGATCTTCTCGCTCGAGCTGTTCCGGATCCACACGTTCAGCGTCGGGCTGCTCGGCAACCTGTTCGCGCGGATCGGCAGCGGCGCGATGCCGTACCTGATCCCGCTGCTGCTGCAGGTGAGCCTCGGCTACTCGGCGTTCGAGGCCGGGCTGATGATGCTGCCGGTGGCGGCGGCCGGGATGTTCTCGAAGCGGATCATCACGCGCCTGATCACGCAGCACGGCTACCGCAAGGTGCTGCTCGCGAACACGATCATGGTCGGCGTGATGATGGCGAGCTTCGCGTTGATGCGCGACACCGTGCCGGTGTGGGTGAAGGTCGTGCACCTCGCGCTGTTCGGCGGCTTCAACTCGATGCAGTTCACCGCGATGAACACGCTGACGCTGAAGGATCTCGGCACGGGCGGCGCGAGCAGCGGCAACAGCCTGTTCTCGCTCGTGCAGATGCTGTCGATGAGCCTCGGCGTCACGGTCGCGGGGGCGCTGCTCGCGACGTTCACGGGCATGCTGCGCACCGTGACGCCGAGCAACACGCTGCCGGCGTTCCATGCGACGTTCATCTGCGTCGGGATCATCACGGCCGCGTCCGCGTGGATCTTCGCGCAGCTCGCGCCCGAGATCCGCAGCGCCGCGCGCAAGACCGACCCGTCCGAGCGTGCATGACGCGCGGCGCGCGCCGAACCGGGTCGGCGCGCACCATTTCGGTGCGGCGCGGCCCCGCGATGTGCCGGCGATGCCCGGCGATTCGACCGCGACGCGCCGCCGCACGGGGTACGATGCCGTGCACGCTTCTTGCTCGCCTATTCTCTAGGTAAACTGGCAGTCTTCCTTCGGCCGACATCATGAGCATGATCGAAATCGATCCCCCCGGCTTTCAGCCGCCCCGCCCCGTCGCCGGCGACGACGGGAACCGGCGCACCGTGCTGTACGGCGGCTACACCGTGTTCAGCGTGTTCCAGCCCGTTTTCTCGGTGTCGCACCGCCGCGCGATCGGCTATCACGCGTCGCTGCGTGCGCACGACGAGGAAAGCCGCCAGGTGGCGTCGCACGAGGTGTTCACGCAGGCGGCGCGGCGCGGCGACCTGCTCGAGCTCGGCCGGCTCGCCGAATCGCTGCATCTCGGCAACTTCCACGCGTTCGACAGCCATGACGAATGGCTCTTCCTGAGCCTGCATCCGGCCGCGCTGATGGACACCGTCTACAGCGACGCGATGCTCGCGAACCTGAAGGCGCTCGGGCTGCCGCCGCATCGCGTGGTGCTCGAAGTGCCCGAGCAGGCGGGCGGCGAGACGCCGCGCTACGCGGCGATCGTCGACGGGCTGCGCAAGGCCGGCTTCCTGATCGCACTCGTGGGGTTCGGCGCGAAGCATTCGAACATCGACCGCGTGTGGCACCTGCATCCCGACATCGTCACGCTCGACCGCGGCATCCTCGCGCAGGCGAGCGAGCACTCACATCTCGAACGCGTGCTGCCGGGGCTCGTGTCGCTGCTGCACGAATCCGGCCAGCTCGTGCTGATGGGCGGGCTCGCGACCGAGCGCGACGCGCTGATCGCGCTGGAGTGCGACGTCGATTTCGTGCAGGGCCAATACTTCGCGGGGCCGAGTGTCGAACCGGTGCAGCCGCAGGCCGCCGCGGGCTGCATGGATACGCTGTCGGCCGCGTTGCGGCTGCGCGTCGCGGAACGCGAGCGCACGCAGGCGGAACGGCTCGCCCCGTACGTCGCGGCGCTCGAGGAAGCGAGCCAGAAGCTCGTCGCGGGAGAATCGCTGATCGACGCGGCGGCCGTCGTACTCGGGCTGCCCGAAACCGCGCGCTGCTTCCTGCTCGACGCATCGGGGCGCCAGATCGGCGACAACGTGCTCGCACGCGGCAGCGTATCGCAGCGTGCCAAGCGTTTCCGGCCGCTGCTGCATTCCGAAGGCGCGAGCTGGGAACGGCGCCCGTACTTCATCGACGCGATGCGCGCGCCGGGCCGCGTGCACCTGACGCCGCCCTACCTGTCGATCAACGAGGCGCACCTGTGCGTGACCGCGTCGATCGCCGCGCCGGTCGCGACCGGCATGCAGGTGCTTTGCGTCGACATCAACTGGGAAGCGGCACTCAACCGCGAATGAACGAGGCGCCGCCGCGCCGCGTTCACGCGGTGGCGGCCCTGCGTACGATCAACCGGTGCACGCGCTTGCCGGACGATGCGCTGACGACCTCGTGCTCGTCGATCACCTGCGTGCCAGCGCCGAGCGCCGCCCGCATCCGCGCCGAATCGAGCGGCGTGTAGAGGCGGCCGCGCTCGTCGCGCAACACGCCGTTTCCGGCCACCCGCCAGCTCAGGTACAACGTACCGCCCGGCATCAGGAGCTCGGCCAGCCGCGTGGCGGCGGCCGCCGCGTCCGCCTGTTCGAGATGCATGACGACCGTTTCGCACAGCACGTTGCGAAACGCACCGGACGGCACGCCGGCCAGCGCCGGCAGTGTGGCCAGCTCGAAGCTGAGATCCGGATGGCGGCGCCGCGCCTCGTCGAGCAGCGCGGCGCTCGCGTCGTAGCCGCGCACGTCGAAGCCGCGCGACGCGAGCCAGGCCGTATCGCGCCCGGCTCCGCAGCCGACGTCCGCAGTCGGCCCCGGCGAGAAATGCTGCTCCAGCAGCGCGTACATGTCGTCGGGCGCAGCCTGGTCGAGCCAGTCCTGCGCGTATTGCGCGGCATGAGCGTCGTAGGCATCGAGAGTCGGGCGATCCACCATGGTGACGGCTCCGCATAGGCGTCGTATGACGCACCCCGCATCTTAGCCGTTGCACACCCGGTGCGGCAGCACGCGCACGCTCCGTGTGACGGGTTGCGCGGCCCCCCCTACGCGGCCCGCACGTCGCCCGCGCCCGGCGCCTGCGCGATCAGCTCGGCCCACAGCGCATCGCCGCGCCAGGCCGGGCGCGCCGCCGCGCGTTCCGCGTCGTGCACGAGCACGCACAGCCGCGCATTGACGGGCGCCTGCGCGCCAAAGCGCGCGGCCAGCCGCACGACCTCGCCGTTGATCCACTCGACTTCCGTCGCCCGCCCCGCCGCGAGATCGTCGGACATCGACGAACGCGCGAGCGGGTCGATCGCAAGCATCCGGCCGCCGAGCACGCGGAACGCGGCATCGGGCAAATCGAGC
Organism: Burkholderia sp. Ac-20345; assembly: GCF_017104825.1. NCBI lineage: Bacteria > Pseudomonadati > Pseudomonadota > Betaproteobacteria > Burkholderiales > Burkholderiaceae > Burkholderia > Burkholderia sp. Ac-20345. The sequence goes on from NZ_JAAGPO010000180.1 coordinate 21,340, forward strand.
ACGGCCGGGATCCACGCGGCCGGCAACGGTGTCAGCCGCGCGGGCCGGATCGCGGCCCGCGTCAGCCAGTGCAGTGCTTCGCGCTGCGCGAGCGCGACGCAGCGCCGGTACGCACGTTGCGCGAGTTCGTCGCGCAGCGGCAGGTTCGCGAGCGCATTGACCGCGTTGTTCAGGTTGAGCAGCAGCTTGGCCCACTGCACGGCTCGCATGTCGCGATGCAGCGCAAGCGGCAGCCCGGCGCGCACGAATGCACCGGTGAACGGCTGCAGCGCGGGAGATGCGTCGGCCGCCAGCGCACCGGCCGAGCCCTGGTGAAACACACCGGGCTCGCGCTCGATCACGTTGAACGGCACCATGCCGGCCAGCACGGTGGCTTGCGGCAGCGCTTCGCGCAGCACGTCATCGTTGTGCAGGCCGTTCTGAAAGCTGATCACAACCGTGCCGGGCCGCAGCACGCCTGCAAGCTGCGCCGCGGCCTCACGCGTCGCGGCCGATTTCACCGCGACGAGCACGAGCCGCGCGGCCGCCGCAGCCGCCGGATCGGTCGCGAACACGACATCGGCCGGGGCAAGCGCCGCACGATAGCCGCGCTGGTCGGTCAGCGTCAGCCCGTGCCGATGAATTGCGTCGCCGATCCGCGCTCGGCCGACGAGCGTCACATTCGCGCCGGCCGCCGCGAGTCGTCCGCCGAGATAGCAGCCGACGGCGCCCGCGCCGAACACGCAGACCGGTGCGTCAGACATGCGAATGCGCGCCGCCGTGCACGGGACCGGCCCGCCGCTCGACTTCGCGGCGCACGTCGCCGCGCAACCCCGCGAAGAATGCGACTTCGGCGACGACGAACAGCGGCCCGACCATCAGGCCGACCAGATCGTCGACGAATGCGGGCTTGCGCCCTTCGAACCAGTGCCCGACGAACTGCACGATCCAGCCGACGACGAACGCGCCGATACCGATCGCGAGCCATTGCGCGGTCGGCAGCAACGCAAGCGCCTGCGCGGCCCACAGACCGAGCGCGAACAGCGCGGTCATCACGATCCCGAACCGCAGGTCGAGACGCAGGTAGAACACCGCGAACGCGACGGCGAGCAGCAGCGCCGGCGACAGCGCGACGCCGGCCAGCATCCCGAGCGCGGGCCGCGACAGCAGCACCTCGGCCGCGAATACGATCATCGGGATCCCGACCAGGTGCGTCGCGATGTTGCGCGCGTCGCGATGGTAGGCCGCATACTGGGAAAGATGGTCTTCGAGCGTCTTCATCGCGTCTCCTGGTCGGTCGTTGAGCGCTATGATGCGCGTCACGCCCGAGAACCTCTGTCAGCTACCCGACATCGCGTGCCCATGCCCTCTTCGCTCGCCCCGTACCTGCCGCAGATCGAAGCGAACCCGTGGTTCGCCGCGCTGCCGCCCGCGTTGCGCGCGGACCTGCTCGCCCGCGCGGCGCTGCGCCGGCTGCCGGCCGGCCACGCGCTGTTCCGGCGCGGCGACCCGCCGTGCGGGCTGTACGCGGTACTGGCCGGTTCACTCACGATAGGTGCGGTCGACCCGCAGGGCAAGGAGGCGCTGCTGACGGTGGCCGAGCCCGTCACATGGTTCGGCGAAATCGCGCTGTTCGACGGCCAGCCGCGCACGCACGACGCAATCGCACTCGACGACGCGCTACTGCTGCACGTCCCGCAGGCCGCGTTGCTCGCGATCCTCGACGCGACGCCGCAATACTGGCGGCAATTCGCGCTGCTGATGGCGCAGAAGCTGCGCCTGAGCTTCCTGACCGTCGAATCGATGAGCGTGATGCCGGCCGCGCAGCGGCTCTCCGCCCGCCTGTTGATGATCGCCGACGGCTATGGCGGGATCAGTGCCGGCCGCACCCGCATCCGGCTGTCGCAGGAAAAACTCGCGGCGATGCTGTCGCTGACGCGGCAGACTACCAACCAGTTGCTGAAGGCGCTGCAGGCCGACGGCGTCGTGCGGCTGCACGTCGGCGAAATCGAGCTCGTCGACGTCGACGCGCTGCGGCGCACGAGCGGGTTGCCCGACAGCCCGCGCTAACCCCCTGCATCACCGTTGCGCGGCGTCCCCGCCGTCACCGCGTTGCGCTATCGTGGCGGCTCGTCCGTTCATCCGCCCGCACCGCCTTGAGCACGTCGACCGCCTCCGCTCCCTCCCGCCATCCCTGGCCGGTGTTCGTCGCATTTCTGCGGCTCGGCCTCACATCGTTTGGCGGCCCGGTCGCACATCTCGGCTACTTCCGCACCGAGTTCGTCACGCGGCGCGGCTGGCTCACCGAGCGCACGTACGCGGATCTCGTCGGGCTGTGCCAGTTCCTGCCGGGGCCCGCGAGCAGCCAGGTCGGGATGGCCATCGGCCTCGCACGCGCCGGCTACGCGGGCATGTTCGCCGCGTGGCTCGGCTTCACGCTGCCGTCGGCGCTGCTGATGATGCTGTTCGCGCTCGGCGTGCATGCGACGGGCGCGCCGATCGAAGCCGGCGCGCTGCACGGGTTGCGCATCGTGTCGGTCGCCGTGATCGCGCAAGCCGTGTGGGGCATGGCGCGCACGCTGTGCCCGGATGCGCGCCGCGTCACGCTGATGGCCGCGGCCGCCTGCGTCG